>JASLHL010000282.1 GCA_030152225.1 Flavobacterium sp.
TGACTTCCGTGAAGGGTTAACTGCGATTATCTCAGTAAAAGTAATGGAACCTCAGTTTGAAGGACAAACGAAAACAAAATTGGGAAATAGAGAAGTGGTCTCTCCAGTGAGTCAAGCGGTAGCGGAGATGTTGGAGAACTATTTAGAAGAAAATCCAAATGATGCTAAAATTATCGTTCAAAAAGTAATTTTAGCTGCTCAAGCTAGACATGCAGCGAAGAAAGCGCGTGAAATGGTACAGCGCAAAACGGTAATGACAGGAGGAGGTCTTCCTGGAAAATTATCAGATTGTTCGGAGCAAGATCCAACAAAATGTGAGGTATTCCTGGTGGAGGGTGACTCGGCAGGTGGAACTGCCAAACAAGGTCGTGACCGAAACTTTCAAGCTATCCTTCCTTTGCGAGGGAAAATTTTGAATGTGGAAAAAGCAATGGGGCATAAAGTATTTGAGAGTGAAGAAATTAAAAATATCTTCACTGCTTTAGGGGTAACTATTGGAACTGAAGAAGACAGTAAAGCCTTAAACCTGGAGAAACTGCGTTACCACAAAGTAGTGATCATGTGTGATGCCGACGTGGACGGTAGCCACATTGCAACGCTTATTTTGACTTTCTTCTTCCGCTATATGAGAGGATTAATTGAAAATGGACACGTGTTCATTGCGACACCTCCTTTGTATATGGTGAAAAAAGGACAACGCAAAGTGTACGCTTGGAGTGATGAAGAGCGTATCGACTTAATGGAAGAAATGGGGAATGGATCAAGCGTACAACGATACAAAGGTCTTGGAGAGATGAACGCAGAACAATTGTGGGAAACAACCATGAATCCAGAACACCGTATCTTACGTCAAGTGAGAATTGATGATTTAAAAGAAGCAGATTTAGTTTTCTCAATGCTAATGGGGGATGAAGTTCCACCGCGTAGAGAATTTATTGAGAAGAACGCAACCTATGCGAAAATCGACGCTTAATTGAAAATATCTAATAGAAAAGGTCAAGCCTCTTGCATTGACCTTTTTTTGTTTAACGTAAACTTTAAAGCCATTTAATTATGAAAGTATCTGTAATTGGAGCAGGTAACGTAGGTGCAACATGCGCTGAAGTTATCGCATTTAGGCAAATCGCTAGTGAAGTAGTCCTAGTAGATATTACTGAAGGATTAGCTGAAGGTAAAGCGATGGATATCATGCAATGTGCTGCAAATTCGGGTTTTGATACCGTTGTAAAAGGGGTAACAAAACAGTATGCGCGTACAGTAAACAGTGATGTAGTTGTGATTACTTCTGGGATTCCCAGAAAACCGGGGATGACTCGCGAAGAATTAATTGGAACGAATACAGCTATTGTAAAGAGCGTCATGGAAAATGCTTTAACAGTTTCTCCAAACGCTATCTTTGTAATTGTGACTAATCCTATGGACACAATGGCCTTGGCAGCCCTGAAGATTTCGGGATTGCCAAAGAATAGAATTATCGGAATGGGAGGAGCATTAGACTCTGCGCGTTTTAAGTATTTCTTGAGCCAAAAGCTTGACAAACCAGTTGCAGATATTGAAGGAATGGTTATAGGAGGCCATGGTGATACCACCATGATCCCCTTGATTCGTTTGGCTACCTATAAGGGAATTCCTGTAACGCAATTGTTGTCTGTCGAAGATCAACAAGAAGTGGTGAAGCAAACTATGGTTGGTGGAGCAACTTTGACAAAACTATTGGGAACTTCCGCTTGGTACGCGCCTGGCGCAGCTGTGGCACAATTAGTGGATAGTATTTTACACGACAGAAAAAAACTAATCCCTTGTTCTACGCTGTTAGAAGGAGAGTATGGGGAACAAAACATCTTTATCGGTGTTCCGTGTATCATCGGGAAAAACGGAATCGAAGAAATTGTCGATATCGCTTTAAATAAAGAAGAAAAAGAAGAATTTAGTAAGAGTGCGGAAGCTATAAAAGAGGTAAATAAAGAACTTCATAACATACTTTCATAAAATTATTATAAGACGTCGGGCAAATAGAAGGTAAAATCCTCGTTTTTTTAGCGATAAACTTGCCAAAAGAATTGGTTAATCTAGCATCATATTTTATATTTGCTCGTTTTAAAAAAATAATTAATTAATTTTTAGTAATAATGCAAAACAAGGGACTTGTTAAATTTTTTGCAATAATTTTTGCTCTGGTAAGTATCTACCAGTTGTCTTTCACCTTTGTTACAGGCCATTATGAGGACAAAGCGAAAGCTTTTGCTAACGGAGATTCTGAGAAAGAATTACAGTATTTAGACTCAATTGGCAATCAAACAGTTTTTTTAGGACAGACATTTAATGAAGTAAGAGCTAAACAAATCAACAAAGGATTGGATTTAGAGGGAGGAATTAACGTAACGTTACAAATCTCGATCAAAGACATCTTGAAAGGTTTAGCAAATAATTCTAAAAATGCTGTTTTTAACAAAGCATTAGCAGAGGCTGAGGCAATGAGACAAGGTAATCAAAGTTACCTTGATGCGTTTTATACTGCATTCGAAAAAGAATCAAAAGGCAGTGTGAAATTAGCTTCGGGAGATATTTTTGCAAACAGAAATTTAAGTGAGATTACAGTAGGAATGTCAGATAACCAAGTAAAGGCTATCTTAGACAAAAAAGTAAAAGAATCTATTGAGAGTGCGTACCGCGTATTCAGAGAGCGTATTGACAAATTTGGTGTGTCACAGCCCAATATTCAAATGCTTGGTGATACAGGACGTATTTTGGTTGAATTGCCTGGTGCAAAAGATGTAGATCGTATCAAGAATCTTTTACAAAGTACTGCTCAATTAGAGTTTTGGGAAACGTATAAAGTAGAAGAAATCGGTAATTATTTAGCATCTGCAAATGAGTACCTGAAATCAACTGAAAAAGCGGCTAAACCTGAAACAAAAGAAATCGAACAAGCTCAAGATTCAACAAAAACTGATGTTGATGCATTATTAGGTGGAATTAAAGCAGACGATACAGAAGACCAATTACAAGACTTAGGTCCATTATTCAGCTTATTTGTTGGAGGTGGACAACAAGGAAGTCCTATTTTAGGTTATGTTCAAACGAAAGATACAGTAAAGGTAAATGCGTTATTGAAACGTCAAGACGTAAGAAACTTATTACCTGCTGATCAAAAATACGCGCGTTTTGTTTGGGGTAAACCAAGTAAAAAAGCACCAGACATCGTAGAGATGTACGCGTTAAAAACAAACCGAGAAGGAGTTCCTCCTTTAAGTGGAAGTGTGGTAACAGGTGCGCAAGACGAGTATGATAACTTCGGTCGTCCAGTTGTTGGAATGACCATGAGTCCAAAAGGAGCTAAAATCTGGGAAGAATTAACAGGAAAAGCATTTACAGAGCGTTCGAATATCGCTATTGTATTAGACAATGTTGTGTATTCTGCTCCAGGGGTTACCAATGGACCAATTTCAGGCGGTAGATCATCAATCTCTGGTGATTTTACTGTAGCTGATGCAAAAGACTTAGCTAATATTTTACGTGCAGGTAAATTACCAGCAGGTGCGGATATCGTACAATCAGAAATCGTAGGACCATCATTAGGACAACAAGCAATCGATGCAGGTATGTTATCTGCAATCGCTGGTTTAATCGTTGTTTGGTTATGGATGGCTTTCTACTACGGAAGAGCAGGTTGGTATGCAAACATTGCTTTATTAGCCAACTTATTATTCATGTTTGGTATCTTAGCTAGTTTAGGTGCTGTATTGACATTACCTGGTATTGCGGGTATCGTGTTGACTATGGGTACGGCTGTGGATGCTAACATTATTATCTCCGAACGAGCCAAAGAGTGTTTGCGAAAGGGAATGAGCCTTGCCGATACAATCAAAGAATCGTATAGCTGGCACGGTGCTATGCGCCCAATCGTAGATGCTAACGTAACGCACATCCTAACAGGGGTTATCTTATTCGCTTTCGGATCAGGACCAATCAAAGGATTCGCAACTACGTTATTAATTGGTATCGCTACGTCTTTGTTTACTTCTATCTTCATCGCTCGTATCTTTATGGATAGAGACGTGAAAGCAGGAAGAACTTTGATGTTCGCTACGAATATCACGAAAAACTGGTTTACAGGCTTCAATTTCGATTTCTTGAAAATGAAGAAAGCAACGTATGGTTTATCTGCTGTAATTGTTGTTGTTTCTTTTGCTTCATTCTTTATCAACGGATTTGATGAAGGAACAGATTTCGTTGGAGGTAGAACGTTCCAAGTGAAATTTGATAAAGAAGTTTCAGCGAATGACGTAAGTGAAAAATTAGGTGAAGTATTCGGCGTAAGCGTAGAAGCAAAAGTTTTTGGTAACAAAGAACAATTGAAAATTACGACGAAATATAAAGTAGAAGAAGAAGGTGCTGCAGTTGACCAAGAAGTAAACGAATTGTTATACAAAGGATTGAAACCGTACTACGCGAAAGATATCACATACCAAGAATTCGTTAATGCAACAGAAGGAAAAGTATATGGAGTGATTCAAGCTTCTAAAATCGGACCAAGTGTTGCGAAAGACGTAAAACAAAATGCGTATTGGGCTGTTTTAGGTTCAATGGCTGCTATCTTTATTTACTTAGTGATTTCATTCCGCAAATGGCAATACTCTTTAGGAGCTATCGTTTCGGTTGCACACGACGTAATCTTTGTATTGGGAGTGTACTCATTAACATACAAATTTATGCCTTGGCACATGGAAATCGATCAACACTTTATTGCGGCTATTCTTACCGTAATTGGGTACTCGATGAACGATACCGTAATTGTATTTGACCGTGTGCGTGAGTTTATCGCTGGTAAAACAAAAGGAGATTTTAATAAGATCGTAAACGATTCAGTAAATACAACCTTATCAAGAACAATCAATACATCGTTAACTTTAATCTTTGTATTGTTAATCATGTTCATCTTTGGTGGAGATTCAATCCGCGGATTTATCTTCGCTATGTTAATTGGTATTATTGTAGGTACATACTCTTCATTATTCTTAGCTACACCTGTATTAGTTGATACAATGCCTAGAAAAGATAAAGAAGAAATCGAAAGATTACACCGTGAAGCGCAAGAAGAAGAACTTGCAGGCGAACAAGCCTAATTCACGTGGATCATACACAAAAACAAAAAGAGGAAGTAGTTCAACTACTTCCTCTTTTTGTTTGTCTTACTTTTTGTTTTTTTAGTTACTTTGGAAGAAATCATTAAAGTCGAGCAATGCTTACAGTTGAAATGGTCACTTTAGAGGAAAAGCAGGTGTTGCGCAATTTGATGCAATGGTGTAAATAGGACTTTACGGCATTTGATCTAGAAGATGGGGATGTCATGGGGTTGTATGCTTATCCTTACTTCGATTATTATTTCGTTGAACCTGATCGCTATGCGTATTTTATCAAAATAAAGGGTGTTTTAGCGGGTTTCGCCTTAGTTCGATGTAGTTTGTTAGTCCAAACAAAAGAACCCGTTTGGGAGCTTGTAGCATACTTTATACTGAAAAAATATAGAAGAACCGGAATAGGAAGCCAAACAGCAAGGGAAATTTGGTCCAAACACTAGGGAAAATGGTAGATTGGAGTTATGGCGAATAATACGCCTGCTTTAGTTTTTTGGCGTAAAATAGCCATTCCCTATCCCCCTCATTCCCTTGAATTAGAAGAACAGGATTGGGATGGAATAATTTTGGTTTTAGCCGCAAAAAATAATAAAATTGTATAAGACACAGATTTTTATGTTTTTAAGTTGGAATTTCCAGGCTTGACTTAACTTAAAATTAAGGCTTTAACGCCCTGTTTATAAGGGAATGCAAAAAAAATGCGTTAAGTATTTTAAAATTTTGTATTTTTGATACACGAAAAAGAAAATCGACGTATTAGAAAAGAAATAATCTAGGAAGTCGTTGAATGGATAAGTTATAATTAACCGTGTAAATTCAACAAGCAATAGAGCGTAAAAGAGTAGTTAGCCTTGTACAATCTGTTTGAGTATTTGTAGAAGTTATACAAGATAAATGAATTGAAAAATAAAGTGCTAGAAAATTCTTTACAACAAGCGATTAAAGTATACTCGAATGCCGATGGTGCATCGCTATACGTTGCTGATAAAATTGCGCAAATTATAAAGAGAAAGCAAGAGTTGGGAGACTTTGCTATCTTGGGATTGGCCACAGGATCTACTCCAAAAGGAGTCTATAAAGAACTCGTGCGCTTACATCAAAATGAAGGGTTGAGCTTTCAAAACGTAGTGACTTTCAACTTAGATGAATATTACCCTATGCATCCCGTAGAAGAACAGAGCTACGTGACTTTTATGCGACAAAATCTGTTTAATCACCTCGATATTCCTGCACATCAAATCCATATTCCTGATGGGACATTATCCTTGGAAGGTATACAAGCGTATTGTGATTTGTATGAACAGAAAATTAAAGATTTTGGTGGATTGGATATGCAATTATTGGGAATTGGTCGTAGTGGACATATCGGATTTAATGAACCTGGTTCATTGAAAGATTCCATGACGCGTTTGGTTAACTTAAACGATATCACAAGAGAGGATGCTTCGGATGACTTTGGAGGAAAAGATAGAGTCCCTACTCAGGCGATTACTATGGGAATTCAAACCATTATGCAAGCCAAACAAATATTTTTATTGGCCTTGAGTGAACGCAAAGCAGCAATCATTCAACAGGCGTTGAGAGGTGAAATTTCAGCGGAAGTACCCGCTACGTTTTTACAACAGCTTGAACATGTAGAATATATTTTAGATCAAAAAGCAGCTTCTTTGTTGTAAAATACCTTGGAAGAAAGAAGTTAATTGATTTATACCCGATACAAAAAGCGATGCATTTTATATGCATCGCTTTTTTTGTGGTTGAATAAGTGAATGATGTTGGTTTCTATACAAATAAATGGGGTACATAAGGTAAATGAAGCTTACGATTGCCTGTAATTGTCCATAATAGAACGAAAGAGTTCTGCATTTGAGGGCGGAGTTAATATAACAGCACTAATCTTTTTATTGACAATGTTTTGCAGGGAATCAAATGTCTTACCTCCTGTAGAGATCACAGGGAAATCGGGATATTTTTGCTGTAAATAATCCACAATTTGTAGGGTATTAGCACCTCCTGTGACATTAAAACAACTAACCCCTGCTTTAATACGCGCTTCAAAATCAAAATTTATCGTAGATACGCTGGAAATAATAGGAATGGTGAGTTGTTGTTTTAGTTTAGCAATATCTTCATTTTTAAAGGGTTGGTTTACAATCACAGCCGCAGCCCCATACTTTTGTGCTTCCATGGCAACTTCAATAGCAAAATCACCCTGCGTCATGCCTCCACCAATTCCACAGATCACGGGTTTATTGGAAAAAGCAATTAACGTTTTGATAATGCGTAAAGAAGGCGTAAAAGGATAAACGGCCAATAATGCATCTGCATCGTTATTTTCAATTAGTGCTAAGTCCGTCGAATACAAAATGGTCTTGATTCTTTTATCGTGAAGTTCAATTCCTTTGCACCATTTTGTAATGTGATTTGGTGTTGGAATTTTTGCCTTTTCTTTCTCAGGTGATTTCCAAAAAAGAAACAAGTCCCAAAAGCGCCTTTTAGGTGGTGGAGTGTTCCAAATAGAGCTTGTATGATCTGTCGTTGCCATCTTTCCTATACTTTTAAATCTAGGTACAAAGATGAAAAATCTGTCGAATTCGTCTGACTAATTGTAAGTAATCAAAAGGATCTTGTAATGAACTTCGAATTTTGTGTAACAAACGGCTATGTGTAATGAGCGGGTGGAAGTTGTTTCGATTGATGGAAACAAATAGCGATTTCCACTAAAAGTTGGGAGTACAATAGCTGTTTTTGCCTTTTGTTAACGTGTAGATAGATGGATTATAGTCCTCATAAAGTATAAAGAAAGCTAAAACTAACGGTCTAATCTAATAGGATTCAAGAAGTAGGGGAAAGAAGTTGAGTCTGTCAATGTGTTGAAAATTAGTTGTTTATTATTTTTTTAGTAGATACTCAAGTACAATTTACTAGGTGTTAAATTAAATTAATTTAGAATAAATTAAAATAATATAAGGAAAACCGTTTTTCTTTTCAATTTGTGTTCTATATTTGTGTTGTTTATAACTAGTCTAAATTAAATTAAGTATGAAAAAATACATTAAATCCGTTCTAGCGCTAAGCTTAATAGCGGGAATGATTGCTTGTAGTAGTGACGATAACGCAAAAAAAGATCCAGATCCTGTTGGTCCAGAGGAACCTGGAAATGAAAAGGTAGAACGCTTTATTATCGCAGCATCCTCTCTTGAATATCAAGGAGTTGCCGATTATTTGCTAACCGTATCAGACGTGGAGAGTGGAAGTGTAAGTCTAAAGAACAACGGAATTGAGCAAGATGGAGTTTATCGTTACTACTTAACGACAAACAACAAATTCTATAGTTTGCTTTATGGTCAAGGTGAGGCAGGAGCAGTGACTGCTTATAAGTTAAACAAAGAGGGAAAACTTCAAAAATTGAACAATTTTGTTTCAGAAACGGTTCAAGTGTACGGAGCAGTGAACAATGATTTTGTAATGTGGAAAGTGCCGCGTTCTGGCGAGCCTATTGCGCCTTGGTGGATCTATAACACCGTATCAGATAGCTTTACAGCTGATGGAGTAATCAATACGGTTGATTTAGCCAACAATGGAGAAAGAGCTCATTTTAGCGGGTTAACACAGATAGGGAATAAACTAGTAGCTCCTTATTTTTCAATGCGCGGTATTTCAGGTGATGTTTGGGGAACATCATTCGCTAATACAGCATGGGCTGCAGTTTATTCCTATCCTTCGATGAAATTGGAAAAAGTTATCACTAGTGATAAGAGTTCATATATCGGAGCTTACTTCAAAAATGGATTGGTACAAGATGAAAATGGCGATGGCTATGCTTACTCAAGTGCGAATGTAAAAGGTGATAGCGACCAATTGCTAACGACCAATCCTTCTGGTATCCTGAAAATCGATGGTAAAACATTGGAGTTTGATGATTCTTATTTCTGGAATATTGAAGAAGCAACAGGGGGGTACTTTGTGAATAGCTTTATTTATGCAGGTAAAGGAAACTTTATCGCTCGTTTACAAAACAATAAAGCAGCAGATGACGGAGATGTAAAATATGCAACACTGAATGTGTACAACAAAACGCATAAATGGATTACAGGATTACCTGAAGGAATTAAAGACTTAGGGTTTTCTGATAAAGGAAATTACGCCCTATTGGATGGAAAAACAGTGTATATCGGGGTGACTACTACCGAAGGAAGTTTCATCTACAAATTAGATGCCCAAGCAGCTACAGCGAAACGCGGTATTAAAGTAGAAGGGGGTACGATTACAGCGATTACCAAAATTAGTGCGGAATAACAAACCAAAGAAATACAAAAAAGACAATCTACTTACAGGTTGTCTTTTTGTATTAGCCAAGTAAAATGTAAAGATGAAAAATATAGTATTTGCACTTATTTTGGGATTGTTCAGCCTATTAACGGGGTTCGCTCAAAATAAAGGTAGCCTAAAAGGAACGGTTCACGATACCCAAGGAGAGGTGATGATTGGCGCAGTGGTTGTCATCAAAGAAACCAATCAATTTGCACAAGTGGACGCCAAAGGTAGGTATGCCTTAGAAAAACTAAAACCACAAACTTCGTATACCGTTATGGTGAGCTATTTAGGCTATCAAACCTATACGAAAACCATACAGCTAGAGCAAGAAGCCACGTTGGCGATTGTCCTAAAAGAAGAGAGTCGCGATTTGGATGAGATTAAGATTCACACCAAATCCAAAGCTGAACAGGTGAAGGAAAAAGCGTACAACGTCGCTGTTGTCGATGCAACCAAACTCCATATGCGTGCCATGGATATTGGACATGCTATGGCTAAAACCAGTGGTATTAAAATTAGAGAAGAAGGAGGAGTGGGATCTAATATGAATGTCTTTTTAAATGGCTATTCAGGTAATCAAATTAAGTTTTTTATCGATGGAATTCCCATGGATAATTTCGGATCGTCTTTTCAATTGAACAATATTCCCATCAACTTAGCCAATCGAATTGAAATATACAAAGGAGTGGTTCCTGTGGGACTTGGATCGGATGCCTTGGGTGGTGCGATAAACATCATCACCAATACCTATGATCAAACCTCTTTGGATATGTCGTATTCTTATGCTTCCTTTAATACCCATCGCAGCAATGTGAACTTTGTGTATGTGGATAAGAAAACGGGATTCTTTACCCAATTCAATGCGTATCAGAATTATTCGGATAACGATTACAAAGTAACCGTAGATATTACTGATGTCAATACAAATAAAAATTTAGGGGAGCGAAGAGTGAGACGCTTCCACGACAAATACCACAACGAGAATTTTGTGGGACAAATTGGTTTTGTAAAGAAGCCTTTTGCCGATCGTTTATCCGTGGGAATTACGTTGGGACAATCGTACAAAGAAGTACAAACGGGAATGCGCATGATTGCCGTTTATGGGAAAATTCATCAACGAGGGGATATTGTTATGCCAACGTTGGCCTATGAGAAAAAGAACTTGTTTACCGAGGGATTAGATGTGCGACTTAATGCAAGTTACAACCTGGGAAGTGATCAAGTGATTGACACCATGCACAGACGCTATAATTGGTTGGGAGAGTATATCGATAAGGAAGAAAAATACGGATCAAAAGGAGGGGAACGCAACAGAACGTTCTACAAATTCAAGAACAACAACGGAATGGTAGCTACAGTTGTCAACTACAAATTGGGCGACAAACACAATTTTTCCCTCAGCAATACCATTAACTTTTTCAAGCGGAAAGGGGAAGATGCAATGGATTTAGACGATATTATTAAAAATGCACCTTCTGGAACAACTAAAAATATTTCAGGCTTGAGCTATCAATTTACCCCAAGTACCATTTGGAGTGTTACCGCATTCGGAAAGTATTACAACCAACACATTACGTATACGGATTCTTATAATCCCAGCGGAAAATGGGGAGACTATGTTTATGAGGACTATAGTGTAGATCACAACTACTTCGGTTATGGTTTTACAGGTTCTGTTTTTGTACTGGACGATTTACAGCTTAAAGCTTCTTTTGAAAAAAGTACGCGTTTACCAAGCGCAAATGAATTGTTTGGTGATAAAGTGAACCTTTTAGGAAATAATAAATTACGCCCTGAAATTAGCTATAACTACAACTTAGGTGCGAATTATAATTTGCGTTGGTCTAAAGTGAATCTTGTGAATTTTGATGTCAATGGATTCTTTCGGAATACCCAAGATATGATTGTCACTCAGCCAGGTGGAAATAATAAAACCTATCAAACAAATGCTAATTTAGCTTCTACTCGAAATACAGGAATTGAAGGGGAAGTTCGATACTTCTACAAGAACAATTTTAATATAGGAATTACGGGAACGTATCAAAATTTAATCAATACCAACCGTTACGTAGATGGACAGGAAGAAATTAGTATTTTCTACAAAGATCGACTACCTAATATCCCTTATGTATATGGGAATGCGGATGTGAATTATACCTTTTCGAATGTGTTTAAGAATGATAATTTAACGCTGGGATACTCCTTATTTTACACCAAATCTTTTTACCTCTATTGGCCTTCTGTTGGATCAAAGGCAGATGGGAAGTTTACAATTCCAGATCAAATTACCCACGATTTCGTAGCAACTTACAGTTTTGGAAAGGATAAAAATTATCAGTTTACCGTCGAAGCACATAACGTATTTGACAAAATGGTGTACGATAATTTTAGCTTGCAAAAACCAGGAAGAAGTTTCAGCGGAAAGTTTAGGTATTTCTTTTAAAACCAATCATTTAATTATTCATGACCAAAGCGGTACAAAGGCAACGGGACTTTGCCGCTTTGGCTCTTTTTTACTCCGATACGATTGACGCTAATCGCTTGAATAAAAATTATACACCTATGCATACGCTGCTTTTAACCTTAATGGCCTTCGCATTTTTTGCGCTTTACAACACCTCTTTAAAGGTGAAATACGAAAATCAATCCACCTGGACTACGTGGATTCGAAACCATAGAAAAGGAACGCTTTCCATGGCATATACCTTATTGGTTCTCTGTTTGATTGCTTTTGTTTTGCTCGATGGTCTAGCCATCGGATCCTTTACTTTTTTTATTGGATTGATGTTCATCGCCTCCCTCATTATTGCGATGTATCCGCTCTTGCTGTTGCATCAAAAATACACCTGCCTTTTCGTAGGCTTGTGCCTCTTTTTTGAACTTGTTATTTTTTAATCTACTATTTCATGCCTGCCAATAAAAAACATTTAGAAACATCCATTATACAACGCACGCTGAAAATAACTGCTGGTCTGATCGGCGGTTTTTTACTCTCCATGTGTTTTCATCTCTTTTGGATGTATTTTTTCTCACCCGAAACGGTATTTACAACAATGTGTGTTACCCACTATCTCTTGTGGGCAACCTTGTTTATCATCGCCTTTTTGTTTGATCAGGGACTCAAGGTTTGGGTGATCTATCTCAGCCTCAGCTTGCTGTTTTACTTGCCTTATTTAGTTGAATTCCTCCACTTTTAATTCCTCTTGTATTTACAATGAACGTCAAGAACTACAATCGTTATTTCCATTTGCATACCATTAGTGGTATTGTTATTACCGTAATCCTTTATATCTTTTTCTTTGCAGGATCGTTTGCTTTTTTTAAGAATGAAATCAATAGTTGGCAAACCAATACCCCCAAAAAGAAGTACGAAGCCACAACGCTAAATTATACCGTATTACTCGATTCATTAGAACAAAACTATGGTTTGTATGGACGCGATATCTCCCTGCGATTTTCTGAAAAAACACGTAAAGTAGGGGTGTCCATTTCTACCTCAAAAGACAGCTTGAACCCCAAAGCACAAGAGCGAAGCTTTGGTTCTTTTGATCCCGAAACCCTGCAAACGCAAGATTACAACCAAGGGTATGGGTTGGGAGAATTCTTATATCGCCTCCATTTTTTTGCGCAAGTCAATAGCTTGGGAACTGTGTTTGGCTGGCCCATTGGCTATGCCATTGCGGGATTTGTTTCTTTTTTCTTTCTATTCGCTTTAATCACAGGACTGTTGTTACATTGGAATAAAATTGTTTCCAATTTTTACGTCTTCCGACCATGGGAAAAATTGAAAACGGTTTGGACGGATTTACACACCGCATTAGGCGTAATCTCTTTTCCCTTTCAATTGGTATTTGCCATTACGGGATCCTACTTTTTACTCAACTACTACCTCGTGTCGAATAGCGTGACTTTATTAAAGTATCAGAATGATAGTGAGCAATTTAGCGAAGCGATGTACCCAAGTCGAGCAGAAGGTAAAACGATGGAATTTAGTGCACTACCACTTGCACAACCACTTGTAGTACAATCCTATACCGATCAGACGTTAAGTCGTTGGCCTGATTTTATTATTACCTCCATCCAATTGAAAGCGTATGGTGATCAAAGCATGAGCGTTGTGATTGGGGGAAAAGCTCCTGGAGCAGTCAATTTTAATAGCAAAGGATCGTTAATCTACTATGTCGATAGCAAAGAAGTCGAAGAGCTGTATAACCCCTATGAAAATCCGGGTTACAACTATACCTTTTCCAATCTGATGTACGAATTACACTTTGGTTCGTTTGGAGGCTATGCCACGCGAATTGTCTATTTCTTGGTGGGAATAGCGGGTTGTGTCGTGATTATATCTGGTGTTCTAATTTGGTTAGTCGCCCGCGATAAAAAGGCAATTCCCGAGCGCAAACGCAAATTCAACTTTTGGTTAGCCAATTGTTATTTGGCAATCTGCTTATCAATGTATCCCATTACAGCACTAACTTTTATTGCGGTAAAACTCAACCCTGATGGCGGAAGAAGCTTTATTTATGCTTTCTATTTTTGGGGGTGGCTTGCTATGTCACTCTTGCTGATTTGGAGACGAAACATTTATCAAACCAACAGATACTGTTTGTTAGCAGGAAGCATCATCGGTTTTATGGTGCCCGTGACCAATTATGTTGTGACAGGTAACTGGTTCTGGGTAACCTGGAAAAATCAATACTACGATATTTTACTTATCGATCTATTCTGGATTATCGTGCCTTGTATTACCTTGTTTGCGTGGAATAAAATTGGAAAAGGGAGATGAGAAAATGGAGATGGGAAAAGGGAGATGGGAAAAGGGAAATGGGAAAAGGGAGATGAGAAAATGGAGATGAGAAAATGGAGATGAGAAAAGGGAGATGAGAAAAGGGAAATGGAAACCGAAACGCAGTGTAGGTTCATCAAACACCAAAACAAATATACAAGGTGAGATAAAGGGGTGAACATCCCTAAATAGAGTTGACCTCATAACCAACAAAGAGCAATGAGCAACCAACAAATCGAAGCGTAGCGTAGATTCATTGAACACCAAAATAAAATATAAACTAAGTGAGATAAAGAGCAACGAACAACGAGCAAATCAACCGTCAACTTAATTATTTATCATAGGATAAATAATTAATCTAAAGCAACCTGTACTTTTGTCTGGTTATTTTTAACCTAAAAGATTGAAAGACAATGAAAGACAAAACGTTTACTTTATCGCAAATTTTTCCAACCAAAACAAGAGTTAGACTCGTTTCGGTTTGGTTGATTGTGGTTTTATTTATGTTTTTTGGACAAAACCTCCTTGGTGATTCCATCACGGGAACAATTGCTTTAGGAACCTTTTTAGTTTTGCTTTTCACCATTATAGGAGCTGCTTTTGGTGTAGTCAAAGAAGCGGATGAATTGGCACATAAGCTAGGTGAACCCTATGGAACGCTTATTCTTACGCTTTCGATTGTTTCCATTGAAGTGATTTTAATTGCCGCGGTAATGCTAGGACCTGGGGAAAATCCAACTATTGGGAAAGATTCTATTTTTTCCGTGATGATGATTATTATGAACCTAGTGATTGGGTTGTGTATTTTGTTAGGTGGACTGAAGTTTGGAGAACAAGAGTACAATGCACAGGGAACCTTATCGTATTTAGGTATGATTATTATGCTGGGAGGAATAGGTTTGTTATTGCCTAATTTCATTCAAGGAGCAGGTGGTGGAGCATTTACCTCTACACAAGCCCTTGTATTAGCTGGATTTGTTATCGTATTGTATGGCGTATTCCTGTTGTTTCAGATGAAGCGTTATAAACACCTCTATATTCAACCTAAGGCGGGGAGCATGGAGATTCGCTTTGCTCAGCGTGATGCTGTTAGTCAAAATGGAGGAGAGGGAACAGGAGAAAATGAATCCCTAGTTTATTCAGTCGAGCCCATCAATAAAAAAGAAATTGTCATTCGTACTTTGATTCTATTGGGAATGATTTTGCCTATTGTCTTGCTATCACATCATATGGCTGTGGTCGTAGATTACGGAATCAAAGCCGCTAATTTACCTCCCTTACTAGGCGGTGTATTAATTGCAATTATTGTTTTTACCCCTGAATCTATGACGGCTGTAAAAGCAGCGTTAAATAACGAATTTCAACGAGCAATCAACCTGTGTCATGGTGCTTTTGTTTCGACTGTAGGCTTGACGATTCCCTCGGTTTTACTTGTGGGGTTGATTACGGGGAAAACCGTGTTATTTGGAATGACGTCTACAGAAACGATCTTGTTTATTATTACGTTGTTGTTGAGCTTGATGACCTTTATGGGCAAGCGAACAACACCTATTATGGGTATGATGCACTTGGTGCTGTTTGCCGTCTTTATGCTGTTAATTTTTAATCCTTAATATAAAAACGCAAAATGGAACACAAAAAAGGACCTGTTTCACAATTTTTGGAAAGTAATTTCTTGCATTTTAATGCTGCTTCAACTATCGATGCTGCCAAGGGATATGAGGCACATTTAGCCGCAGGAGGAAAAATGCTAGTCTCTTTAGCAGGAGCAATGAGTACGGCTGAATTAGGAATATCCTTAGCAGAAATGATTCGCCAAGGTAAAGTTGATATCATCAGTTGTACTGGAGCAAACTTAGAAGAAGATATCATGAATCTCGTGGCGCATTCCCAATATAAAAGAATTCCCAATTACCGCGATTTAACCCCACAGGATGAATTGGATTTACTCCAAAACAAATACAATCGCGTAACGGATACTTGTATTCCAGAAGAAGAAGCTTTCCGCAAAATTCAACATCATATAGAGAAAATATGGAAAGATGCAGAAGCTAATGGCGAGCGTTATTTTCCGCATGAGTACATGTATAAATTGTTGTTGAGTGGTGTCTTAGAGCAAGACTATGAGATTGATCCCAAAAACTCGTGGATGTTGGCCGCTGCGGAGCGCAACCTGCCGATTGTCGTACCAGGATGGGAAGATTCAACCATGGGAAATATTTTTGCTTCTTATGTCATCAAAAGAGAACTGCAAGCTTCTACTGTAAAAAGTGGTATTGAATATATGGTGTGGCTAGCGGATTTCTATGAAGCAAATGCCGTAGGACACGGTATTGGCTTCTTCCAAATTGGCGGGGGAATTGCTGGTGATTTTTCTATGTGTGTAGCACCTATGCTCGTTCAAGATTTAGAAAAAGACAACGTATTAAAATGGAGATACTACTGTCAAATTACCGATTCTACTACTTCGTATGGATCGTATTCGGGTTGTATTCCCAATGAAAAAATAACTTGGGGTAAACTCGATGTTGATACGCCAAGCTATGTCATCGAATCGGATGCAACCATTGTTGCTCCACTTATATTTGCTTGGATCTTAGGTAAATAGTTTAATTCTTTACCAGTAGTTTGCTCCTATGCGCAAGCTACTGGTTTTTTAGTCGTAAAGCCTCTTCTTTTTGCCAACGGAAGTGCATAATTATCGCAAAAAAAGGCTACATTAGTTCTTCATGTTAAAGGAGAAAAAATCATGGCAATAAAGATTTATCCTGAATACCCACTTGACGAACTCGAGCAACTGATTATCAATGGCAATAAGGTACCCTATGGGGAATTTTTAATTTATGGCGATTTAGTTCAATCACTGAGTGAGAGTGAACACGATTGGTATGTGTGGTATAGTCTGCGCTTGCCCTTTCACGATAATACCAGAATTAAGCGTGCAAAAGCCGATGCAGAACTCGATTTTATTATCGTTTCTCGATTTGGAATTATTGTACTTGAAGTGAAAGGGGGTAATGTTGTGGTTGATCAAGGACGCTTCTGTTTTAAAGATGGCGATCATACGAAATGGTTGCCGCAAAACCCATTTGAACAAGTAAAAGGGTATAAGTACACCCTGATGAATAAAGTATTTCCAAACTTTAAACACGTGCAATTTTGTGAAGCTGTGGCCTTTCCAACGACAAAAATTGCTATCGAAAATACCATTTATGACAAGAATCTGATCTACAGTGATTATACTCGAAAAAAGGAGTATCACAACATTGAGAAGTTTCTCATGCATATTTACAGCTATACCCGAAAGAAATTACAAAGTGTACACCCCATTACGTTTAGGAGTTTAAAAAACAACGACCTGAACTATATTGTAAATACCTTTAGTCCGAAAGTACAAGACACCAATGTTTTTGCGTCTAGAAATTCATTTCAGTGGCTCAAAGAGCGAAATTTAGACTATTTGTATTCCCTTTCGGAGAATCCGCGTTTAATGATTGAGGGGTCACCGGGCACAGGAAAAACAACTATGGCGATGGCCTATGCGGAGATGCAAGTCGAACGCACCGGAATTTACCTGTGTTGGAACTCCTTGCTATGTGCGTATAATCAGCAGCGTTTTAACGAGCGAAATGTGCGCATTGATTGCATGACGTTTAAGCAGTTGATCGCCAAATACCATCCCAAAGCAAACGAAAAAGAAATCTTTTATTTAAAACCGTTGGCTTGTGCACAACTGGTAAAGGAAACCCTACAGCATTTAGAAGAACACAATCAATTGCCAGACTATGACTATATGATTATTGACGAGGCCCAAGATCTCTTGGATCGAAATTTAGCCTTGCTGATCGATAAGCTCTGTGGTGATGGAGAAGGATTAACGCAAGGTAATGTCATGTTGTTGTATGATTTAGATCAGAGTTTCTCTCTATTTGGTCGAGATGTAACGGAATATGCCTACTTTTTAAAGGATTATTTTACTCATTTCAGACTGCATAAGATAAGGCGAAGTGCCCAGAAATCGCAAATCCGTCAAATTGCGGAACACATTCAAGAAGCACCTGAAGAATGGGAAGAAGTAACCGATCACCAACAAGAATACGACGAAATTGAATTGCGCTCGTTTGCTGAGGTAGAAGCCTTGAAAGTCGCCATGAAAACCATTATTGATAGTATTAACGATCCGAGTTCCTCTTTGATCGCGGAAGATGTGATTGTTTTGGTACAGAGCAAAGTATGGCAACGCCGAAACAACGTCGCTGATTTAATTGTCGAATTGGAAATGGAAGAACTAACGCCAGATAAGCTCACGTTAGCACCAAGTGTATTGCAATATACAACGGCGCTGAAGTACAAGGGATTAGAGCGTAGAAATGTCATCCTAATTGTCGATAAACCCGATCAATTTACTCCTTTTGAATGGTATGTGGGCTGTACACGTGCCATTGACAATCTAAGTATTTGGCAATTGCATCCTTACCAAGAACACGAGGAAGACTAATATGCAATAGATCTGCTAATTCAATAGATAAAATGACAGCTGTTGAGTTTGAAAATCAATGGTTTGGAAAAAGTACTTTTTCCAAACCATTGATTACTATATTTAATAATGAAGTTAGTGTTTAAAAACGGTCAACCCTATTTAGGGACGTTCACCCTTTTATCTCCCCTTGTTTATATTGGTTTGGGTGTTTGATGAACCTACACTGCGTTTCGGTTTCCCATCACTCATTACCCATTTCTATTTTTCGCTTTTTGACGGAGAACATACAGGTATAAACTTTCTGTTTTTTCTCTAGCCCAAGGGGTTTTTCTCAAAAACTTCAACGAAGAGTTAATGCTGGGATCATGCGTAAAACAACGAATGTTGATCTCCTTGCCCAAACCTTCAAAGCCTTGATAGTAATCGACTAATTCTGTTAGAATATCCACGAGTTTCTTTCCGTGTAAGGGATCTTTTGACGTTTCCATAGGACCTATTTTCTGCAAAGATACCGTTTATTCTTGGTGTAGTGGGGATTAAACCTCCCAAATAGCTGTAAATAATAAGGATTAGAAGGCAAAAATAAACATTTTGAATCTGTTCTTCCCTTGCTAAGGTGATCGCTCCCCAAAAAAGCCAATCCAAAAAGGGAAACCGTATGTATTCCTTCGTTTTAGAAAAAACGACCACAACAGTATAAGTTACGAAAATATTTTGAGTATAAAGCTGTTAAGTATCATCTCTTTACAAAAAAAATAGAAGGAACTTTAACTAAACAAATAATTTAGCTATGAAACAAAGAGTGCCCGTCTCACAAATTATGACAAAGGTATTAATCGCTGTACCCACGACGAAAAAAATAAGCGAAGTAAATCAATTATTTAACGAGTACAATATTCGACATATTCCCGTAGTAGAAGGAGATCAGTTGGTGGGGATTATTTCGAGTAATGACATTTTAAAAATTGGTTATAGTACAGCAGAAATGGATGTGGAAGCAATTAATGCCATCTATGATGCATACAAACTAGAAGATATTATGACCGCTAATCCCATCGTAGTAGACGATGAAATAACAATTAAAGAAGTAGCCGAATTATTAGTTGAACAACAATTCCACTCATTACCAGTGGTGGACAAAAACAAAGCCTTGGTTGGAATTGTTACCACAACAGACCTCATTAATTATTTAATCGCTCAGTATTAACGATGGATGAGTTTTGCTTTTTAGCCTTCTATTCTTTTGAGTAGAAGGCTTTTGTTGTTTGGCTTTTATCTCACCTAATTTATATTTTGTTTTTGGTGTTCGATGAATCTTCACTTCGTTCCGATTTTCGCTACGCTACGATTTGCTGTCAACCGTCAACTGATTAACCGTCAACTGTGCACAATCCACTCAAAAAAATACTACCTTTGTCGTTCACCAAGAAAAAAAAGAATGAATTCGTTTGTTGCGCTAGACTTTGAAACGGCTAATCAACATAGAAGTAGTGTTTGTAGTGTTGGATTAGTATTTGTTGAAGACAGAAAAATCGTAGATAAATACTACGAATTAATTAAACCAACCCCTAATTTTTATAGCTATTGGAATACCAAAGTACACGGATTAACGCAAAGTGATACCGCTCAAGCTGCGGAGTTTCCTGAGCTATGGGAATACTTACTCGATCGCATCAAAGATTTACCTTTGGTGGCGCACAATAGCGCTTTTGATCAGAGCTGCCTCAAAGCGGTTCTAGCGAGCTATAATCTACCGATACACCAGAATCCATTTTATTGTACCTTTCGCAAATCAAAGAGTCTATTTCCTTCTTTGCCAAACCACAAACTCGATACTGTATCTCAATACTTGGGATTTAAATTAGACAATCACCATCATGCTTTAGCTGATGCAGAGGCTTGTGCGCATATTGCTTTACAGGTATTTTAATGCTAGCTCGAATCAAATGGATTATTTAATTGTTGGAGATATCCACGGCTGTTACTATACGTTTTGTCAGCTACTTGAACATTGGAATCGCGAGCGAGAAGTACTCATTCTCGTGGGCGATCTCATTGATCGAGGAAATTACAGTGCAAAAGTATTACAACTGTGTAAAGAACTTAGCGAGGGAAATAACCAGGTGGTGGTATTGAAAGGAAACCACGAAGCCGAACTGATTCAATACCTGATAACAGGAGCAAATGATAATTGGACCAGTCAAGGAGGAGAGGCAACTTTGTTGAACTTTGCAGCCTATGATTTACCAGTACAAGATTACATCTGTTGGTTACAAGCATTGCCTTTGCAGTTTGAAACACCTTATTTTAGTGTTACCCATGCAGGGATAACAAAAACTGTAGATCCTTTTCTTGAAGATCATGAGGATAGTGTGCTCTGGAACAGAAAACCCTTGCAAAACATTGGTAAAATGCAAATTCATGGCCATACGCCACTAAAAGCGAATCAAGCCCAATATAACGCCCAATCCCATGCGTGGAATATTGATACAGGGGCTTATTATGGCTATGGATTAACAGCAATTAAAATACCTGAAGGATCAGAAGAGGCAACCCTAATCACAATTGCCACAGATCCACGTGATGTCCTGTAATGTACTAACTAAGTTGTAACGAAATTTCAGTTCCTGTTTGTGGATTGGATAAAATGCTAAGCTCAGCTTCAATCAGCAGGGCTCTTTCTTTCATGTTAGTTAATCCAATTCCACGATGGGCAGTACGTTTAAATCCTTTGCCATTATCTTGAATCTTAAAGAGGATGTTGTGTGCTTCTAAGCTGATCTTCAACTTGCATAAACTCGCATTGGCATGCTTGTTTACATTCTGAAAGGCCTCTTGGATAATCTGATAAATATTTACTTTTTGTACGGTGGTTAAGTGTTCTAATGATAAATTGGGTTCAAAGAAAATAGAGAATTTTGTTTTGTTTTTATTAGACTGTTTACTCACCAGTTCAACGAGTAATTTTTCAAAAGATTTGTCCTGAAAGATTTGCTGCTGCGCAAAGGAATGCGAAATATTGCGTACCTTGTTTTCTAATTGAATTAATTCTTCAACTAACATCCCCTTGAGCTTTTCATTGGGATTCTCCAATAACTGCGTATTAAATCGCAACGTAAAAATACTGTTAATTACACCGTCATGCAGATCTTTCGCAATGCGATTGCGTTCTTTCAATATGGAGCTATTCTCAATGGTATTATTTTCCACAAGTAGATTTAAAATCTGTTCGTTTTTTGACTTTTGACTATTGGCATGTTCCAATTCTCTATTTTTGTTTTTCAAGCGAATAAAGATCAATCCAAAGAGTAAACCACCAATAGCTAAAAGAGCGGCTAAGGAGATGGAATAGATTTTTTGTTTGAGTGCTTCATTTTCTTTGGCAATCATCAAGGTTTTATACTCAATTTTTGCAAAACTCTCTTTCGTTTCTTTTTCTTGTTCTTCAATGAAATACGATACATCGATAAGTTCCTGTATGCGTGCTGGTGTTTGTTCAGATGGAAAGAAAGTAAGCATACTCTCAATCATGCCTTTTTTCTGCTTGTATAACTTGCTTTGATCAGCCAACTGATAACCAGTATAAATCCATTCTAAGGCAGCTTCTGGTTGTTGAGCATCCAATAATACAATTGAAATTAGATTACTAGTATCGACAGCATAGGTAGGGTGGTTTAATTCTTTAAGGATGGTATAAGACTCGATTAGATTTGGGATAACATCTGTTTTTTTGCCTTGAAGGTATAGCGTATAGTAATAGTTTGCATTAATCAAAGCATAGAGTTGAATGGGGTTATCTCCTTGTTTAAAATGGGCTAAGGCTTCTAGGAAGTAGTGTTCTGCTTGATCGTATTGCTCTAGTTCTAAATAAGTCATCCCAATATTACCTAAGAGATTGGATATTGCCATATGATAAACTTCTGCTGGGATGAGCTTGTGTTGCCCCTCATCGTTTTTTAGCTTCTCGTAGATATCAAATAACATTGCTAATGCCTCTTGATGTTTTTGGGAGATAACTAAGAAAAAGGATTGCAGTTGATTGGATTCGATATAAATGGAACTGAGTGGAGAGTTCTTTAAAATACGCAACGATTTGTATAATTTAGCTTCAGACTCATTGTCAAATCCTGCATTATACAATAGACGTGCTTGATAATAAATATTTTCTGCTAGGGCTAAACTATCTCCACTTTTAGCATATAGCGGTTCTGCTTTTAAGTAAAAAGAATAAACACTGTCTAATTGTTCATTGTCGTGATAAAAAACAGCCGCATTGTCGTATAAACGCGCTAGGCGTATATAGTCTTTGGATTTTTTAGCATCGCGTTCAACTAGGTCGTATACACTAAAAAAAGCAGAGGCATTACCTGCCCAACGCAGTTGATTTACAATACTATCTAGGTAAAGACGGTGTTCTTGTGTATGGGGTAATTCAAGGATTTTAGTTACATCTGCTTCATATTTTTTAAAGATTTCTTCTTTTTGTGCTGGTGTTCGCTTAATTGCATATAAATTATCAATATCCGTTTGATAGGTCATTTGATTCCGATGGCAACTACTGATTAGTAAAAGCAGTAAAAAAAAAGTACAGTATCGATAAAACAAAGCAGAAGTGTAAAACATAAAGTAAGTGGTTTAAGGGAGGATGTTGTATTTGTTGTTGTATTTAGTAGCTTGTATTTTCAGATTAGCCCTTGGGGAGCTGAATGGTAACTAAGGTGTATTGACCAAGTTCAGATTCGATTTTTAGCTGCCCTTTATGGAGTGAAATAATTTTATAGGCCAAAGATAAACCCAGTCCCGTTCCTTGTATGCTAAACGCATTGGACGAACGATAGAAGGGAAGAGTTAGTTTTTCAATGTCTTCTGCTTTGATGCCAATGCCTTGATCTTTGACCTGAATAACAATCGCTGTAGGCGTAGTATCCAGGATGACGTCAACCTTTTGATTGTGGGAAAATTTATCGGCATTGAGAATAATATTAGAAAGAGCTAGACTAATCAGTTGTGCATTTCCATTGATGTGAACGTGATGAAACTCTTCCGTAGTATTGAAGATGAGATTCACTTTTAGCTTGCTGTGATGTAGTAGGAGATTGTCCAACGTATTCCACCAAAACGTTTCAAAGTGAATGGGCATTAACGCATGATTATTTTGATCTAACTTGGCTAACGTTAGTAAATTATTGAGAATCTGATCCGTGTTTAAAGTATGTTGTATAATTGCTTGTAGAGCCTGTTGGTAAGCTTCGGGCTCCCGTTCTTGACTTAGGGCAATTTCCGCTGTTCCTAAAACAGCAGCAATAGGGGTTTTTAATTCATGTGAAGCATGGGCTACAAAAGCTTTTTGGTTTTCGAAGGATTCGTGTAATCGTTCAAATAAGGTATTAATGGCTTCACTCAACGTTCGAATTTCATCTTTGGACATTTCAGTTGTAGAAATCGGTTCTGCTAAGGTATCAACATTTCGCGATTGCACGTGTTGAATGATATTCTTAATCGGGTTGAGGAAGCTTTCCGCAAATAAACGCGAAAGAGCAAAAGTAATCAGTAGGGCAATCAATAAGCTGATTAACATAATAGAGCGCAATTGTTTGAGCGCATCTAATCCTGTCTGATCTACAGCCTTTGCCATGACGATATAGTCACCTGAATTATCTTTGTACAAAACGCCAAAAACATAGTCATCCCCTTGTTTAAACCAAACCTTGTTGTCATGGACAACAGCTTCCAAAATGGCTTTATCCCATTTCAATTCGTTTTCTTCAATAAAAATAGGATTAAAATCAAGCGTGTAGATACGGATTTGCTCTTTTGGCAACGTGCGAGGAAATTTTCGCAACACTTCTTGGAACTCTGCAAAAGTAAAATTGTCTTCAGCTAAGTAGTTATGTCCCACAATATACGCGCGATCTTCCAATTGCTTAAAGAAGTTTTTTTGCCAGTGATTGGCCACAACAAAGTAAATAGCGACAAGGACAATAGAAAGCAGAATGGCAAATAAACCTAAGAATTGAAGAGATAAGCGGGTGCGAATTTTCATTACAACAAGTTTTTATAAGCAGCCTTGTATCGATCTTGAATTGATCTTGGATCGGGATGATCCTCAGAAAGCAAAAGAGCGTGCACTGTTGCATGTGATGAACCATTTATAGCGATACAAGGGTATTGAATTGCGTCTATAAAGGTATTTTATTATTTAGAATAAAGAAAGGAAGTGCCGCTTGTTATTTATAATTGTTTTTTTGTATTATAAGGAAATTCGGGGAGGCTAGAAAATGGATAAGTAAATGGACAAGAAACGATGAGGTGAAATCGATTGTTTTAAGCTGCTGTTTTTTGGAGGAATTAAAGAGTTAAACGCCTGTATTTAAAATCAAAAAAGCCACAGTGCTAAGAGTACTGTGGCTTTGTATAATTTTTGTTCTACTTCCAATTGGAAGCCTGTAAAAAAACCTTATTTTTTAGTTCGAACCTCTTGCGCTTCGTATTCATCTTGATCAGCAACGAAGATTTTGAATCTTACTTCATATTCTTCTGGAACATAGATTACAATAGGCATTCTTCCGTTGTAACGTGTTGTCTCTGGTTGAGAGGATACGAATAAATGACGTTTAGGAGCATCTGGACATCCCATTTGTGTAGAGAAGACATCTCCTTTGCTCGTAAATACGTAGTAATCATACCCCCAACCTTGTAGGTCTTTTTTCTCTAAGGTTCCCATTAAACCATAGTTGTTACAACCGTCAACTTCCATCATCTTACCTACCGTAAACTCGATTTTTTTATTTGCATCTTGTTTAGAATGTGGTACTTCAATTACCATTTGCTTGTATCCTTTCTCCGGTTTTGGGAAAATAGAAACATCTACTTTTTGTGCCATAGCTCCTGTAGTTAAACTTAAAAAAACAAGGAATAATCCGATTACTTTTTTCATGCTAAATTTTTGTTATTAAGAATTAGTTCGATAAAGTTACTAATTTAAAGAGGGATGGTTGTGTTTTTAATAAAAAATTAGGGTTTTATCTCTGTTTATTTTCCCTTCGTTCCGATTTTCCCTTCGTTCCGATTTTCCCTTCGTTCCGATTTTCCCTTCGTTTTGATTTTCCCTTCATTCCGATTTTCCCTTCATTCCGATTTTCCCTTCGTTTCGATTTTCCCTTCGTTTTGATTTTCCCTATATTACGATTTCTCAGGGAGAATCACTGTTCACAAACCGCGCAAAGAGCAAAGAGCAAAGAGCAAAGAGCAAAGAGCAAA
>JASLHL010000313.1 GCA_030152225.1 Flavobacterium sp.
ATGACTTTACAACTGCTTGCTGGCCTACTAGCTACAGTTGGTTTAACGAGTTGCAGTAACACAAATAATGGAGTTTCTTCTGCTACTGGTTGGAAAATAAATGATAAAAAAGGAGGCTTTCAGTACAACACTAATTTTGAACAGCAGAATCCTAAGGGTATGGTATCCATTGAAGGGGGTGCTTTTACAATGGGAAGAGTACAAGATGACATCATGGCTGATTGGAACAACAATCCAAAACAACAGTATGTACAATCTTTTTATTTAGATGAAGCTGAAACAACAAACATCGCGTATAACGAATACTTATACTGGTTAAAAAGTGTTTTCCCTCCTACAAATCAAGTGTATGCAGAAATCTACAAAAGCGCATTGCCAGACACAACCGTTTGGAGAAGCGGTTCTGGATTTAATGAAACACTAATTTCCAGCTACTTAAGACATCCTGCTTACGCAAACTACCCTGTAGTTGGTGTAACTTGGTTACAAGCCAATGACTATGCAAAATGGAGAACAGATCGAGTTAATGAATTAACGTTAGAAAGAGCTGGGTACCTGAAAAAAGATGCTAAAATTGTGGAAGCATACGCTGATGCACACTTTAGTACTGAAACCTATTTAGCAAATCCTGAAGCAGTATATGGTGGAAATAGTGACATCGTATACCGTGGAGTAAAAAATAAAGCGAAAGATGGTCAGAAAAACATCTACGCTACAATGAATTACGGTCTTTTCACAGCAGAATACCGTTTACCTACTGAGGCTGAATGGGAATATGCAGCAATCGGAATGGCTGGAACAAGAGAATACAACAACTACCAAGGAAGAAAAACATATCCATGGGAAAATCCTACGAAAAAGAAAGGAAGCAAAGGACGTAACAATACGTTAAAGTCTCAATATGCTAACTTTAAACAAGGTCGTGGTGATTATGGAGGAATTGCTGGTTGGGCTACAGATAATGCTGATATTACAAATGCAGTAAAATCATATGCTCCAAACGATTTCGGTCTATATGACATGGCTGGAAACGTTGCTGAATGGGTAGCTGACGTTTACGATCCACAAATTGACCAAATTGACACCGATTTCAACTTTTTCAAAGGAAACATTTATTACAAAAACCAAATTGGTCCTGATGGAAAACCACAAATCGTAACAGATCAAACGGTACAATTTGACACTTTACCAAATGGACGTTTAAGAGTTCGCAACTTACCTGGACAAGTCGCTCAAGTATCATATGATGCTGAAACAAATGCAGTTAACAGTGAGAATGAAGAATTAGAAACAGCTACAGCGAAGAAAAAACAAGAAAAAATCGCTAATATTTACGACGATAAGAGTCGTGTAATTAAAGGTGGTTCTTGGAAAGACAGAGCGTACTGGTTAGACCCTGCTACAAGAAGATTCTATCCAGAAGATCAAGCTACTGACTACATCGGATTCCGTTTAGCCATGACAAAAGTGGGTCAAAAACAAGTAATCCGCAAAACGAAAAACTAATATATAACGCTATATTTCTTTTAAAAGTCCTAATTTTTATTAGGACTTTTTTTTTACTTTTGACCTATGAATATACAAGAACTATACAGCTGCTTCACAGAAGCAGACGGCATATCAATTGACACGAGAAATATTACGCCTAACAGTCTTTTTTTCGCTTTAAAAGGCGATAACTTTGACGCCAATGAATTCGCACAAGAAGCACTAAACAAAGGCGCGCGTTATGTAATTATGGACAATCCCAAACTCGTAACGGATCGCGATAAGATGTTTCTTGTTCAAAATACGCTCGTTGCACTCCAACAATTAGCCAATTACCACAGACAACAAATAGGGCTTCCTATTATTGCGCTAACGGGAAGTAATGGAAAAACAACGACAAAAGAGTTGATTAAATCTGTTTTAAGTCAGAAATACAACGTAAAAGCAACCCAAGGGAACTACAACAACCATATTGGCGTTCCATTAACGCTATTGCAATTTGACGACGAAACGGATATTGGAATCGTTGAAATGGGCGCAAACCACCTCAACGAAATTGCCCTTTTATGTACAATCGCACAACCTGATTACGGCTATATCACCAACTTTGGCAAAGCGCACTTAGAAGGGTTTGGCGGTTTTGAAGGCGTAATTAAAGGTAAAAGTGAACTGTACGATTATTTAGAAGACAACCATAAAATGGCGTTTGTCAATGCCGATGACCCCCGCCAGGATGCCAAAACCATCACGTTTTCAAGGTTTACTTTTGGATCTAAAGATACAGAACCTAACCTAGAAATAAGCTATCTTCCCAATACAGAAGTTGCTAGTATTCATGTTGGAGATCAAGCTATTGTATCCCACTTAACAGGAACATATAACGCAACGAATATGGCAGCAGCTGTAGCCATTGGACACTATTTTGGTGTGAGTTTTACTGAGGCAAATCAGGCCATTCAAAACTATATTCCAACCAACAATCGTTCCCAATGGATTAAACAAGCATCTTTTTCCATCCTTATGGATGCCTATAACGCCAATCCATCCAGCATGGAACTTTCGATTGCCAACTTTGCTCAATTGACCGCTTCTACACCTAAAATCTACATTTTAGGCGATATGTTTGAACTGGGAAGGACAAGTGAAAAAGAACACAACAACATCGTTCAACAAGTAGTGGAAACAACACACGCCAAAGCATTTTTCATTGGTAAGGAATTCTTCAAAGCACAAGCATCAGTCTCCTCTGAATCCATTGAGTTCTATGAAACTCTTGATGATTTCTTTGCACAATACCCTGCTATGGAAGAATTATTAGCAAATAAAACCGTTTTAATTAAAGGTTCAAGAGGAATGGCTTTGGAAAAAATCGTTTCTTTTTTAAAATAATCAAAGAGACTGTCTAAAAAGCTTAAAAAATAAAACCCCGTCTAAAAAAGGCGGGTTTTTTCCTTGTTTGCCCTTAAAAATAATCACGTTCAAGGTGCATCCAAACAAGAAGAAAGACAGCTATACTGTTGCAATCTCAACGTTTAAAATCGCCAACTCTATTTCCTGAAGATCGTTTAGCTAAAATTCCTTTAGCTCCTCTTTCATTTTTCCCCTAGCTTTGTACGTTACATACTTCTTACTTCTTTAAGCGTCAGACCTCGTAGCTAGTTTTACTATTCCGCTGGAGACAAAACTAAAAAAGCAGAAAAACAAGGACAATCCCTTCCGTTCTCTTCCCCTTATGGGCCAAATAAGGTGTTTTTTCCTTTCTTTTTCAAAATAAACAACCTCAATCAATTGAATTTCAGTACTTTGATATGGTTTAATGGAGTGCTTGTAAAGGGTTTGTTTAGGGTAAGTTAATACCAACAAGGGTTTTAGGCCTTTTTACCAATGTTTCCCCTTACAATCCCCTTACAAACCCTTTACAATCCCCTTACAATCCTTTTGTAGAATAAAACTTTTTTTTTACAGCCATTCCTCCGTGTAACAAACCTACTAAAACACAGTAGTCCATGTATTTGTCCCTGTATAGCTATCCTCATGGTCCCCTAAAATGGAGGTAAAAATGGCTTCTGCACTTCAGTCATCTGTTTCTGATTCATCTTTCGAATATCCTTCAACTACTTGACTAGTTTTACCCTTAGAAGATGAAATCTGGTCGAAATTGAAGTTGGACGAATGACTCTTGCGCCTAATCTAAGAAAATGTCCTGTTATATATAAAACAAAAGAGAGTGACCTTTTGGGACACCCTCTTTTTTGTTTTACCTTCGCTTCTATAAAAACAAAAAAATGCAAGAAAAAGTTTATCCTAATGCAATTCCCACAGTGGATATTGCCATTATTCGAATCACCCCCGATCAAACGCACGAGCTACTCTTAGGCAAAAAAGAACACGAGTCCAAATGGCGTTTCGTGGGCGGTTTTGTCGATGCAGACGATTCTAGCTACGAATCAGCCGCTGTAAGAGAGTTATACGAAGAAACGAACATCGTAGCCACCGAAGAAGAAATCACCTACGCAGGGTCCACTAAAATAGACGATCCACGCTACCGCAATCACAAAGACAAAATCATTACCCATCTGTACGTCTTAAACCTTGCCAAAACCATAGCGGATATCCAAGCCAAAGACGATATCAAAGCACTAAAATGGTTTCCTTTAGCTACTTTTTCTAAAGAGGATATTATGGAAGTGCATCATCCAATCGTTACACTTTTCATGAAGTATTTTGAAAAAATATAAAACAAAAAAAGCAACAAAATTATAGTTTTGTTGCTTTTTTTATAACTAGAAAGGGATCTATAAAAAACAATAATCTGATAATAAACACCTAACATAAAATGTATACTTTATGTATACCCAAAACCAGCAATAGAAGAAATAGCTCTTGAAATGCGATTCTAAAATCACCTCATTTATCTTTATTAGGATGAAGCCATTTTCACCTTTTTATTAAATGTTAACTCACACACGTTTTTCTTTAAAATTAATTTTAACTTGTGCCTGCTATTTTTAAATAAGGTTCAACAATGAATAAAAACCCTCATAAACAATGGGTAGATATATTGCAACAAGAGAAAGGAAAGGTTACCCAAAATGCAAAAACAGGAATACATCTCCCCCAAAAATCTTATACATTTATTTTCGATACACTAAACAATAAATTGCAGTTTATCAATACTGATTTTACTACAGTAACAGGATATTCCGCACAGGAAATGACGACAGAACTTTATCTTCAAAATATGCATCCTGAAGATTTAGAAGGCTTCTTTGAAAAAGAATTACGAGTACAAGACTTTACTAATGATTTAAGAGATCACAAGGTGTTTCGATATAAGTTTGAGTATTGTTATCGAATGCGTAAAGCGGATGGCACTTACTTTACTCTCTTACAAGAATACCAAGCTTTAGAAGTAAATAAAGAGGGATATTGGTCGAAATCTATCGTACGACATACAATGCTAAATAACGATAATGATTCTTATGATGAAACGCATTTTAAAATCTACGATAAAGAACAAGGGGTTTACCTTGATTTAGACAATAAGTTCAATTTGACAAAGAGAGAGCACGAAATTATTCAACTCATCAAAGATGGATTAACTAGCAAAGAAATATCTAACACCCTTAACTTAAGCACGAATACCATCCAAACACACCGAAAAAACATACTGAACAAAACCCAAACACACAGCTTTATTGAATTAATCACAAAACTAAATGTTTTTAAATAATATTGATTATTCCTAAAATCAATCGCAATCCTAGGTTTTTTTCCTTATCGTAATCCAATGTAGTTTTACTGACACTAGCCAATCCAAACAACTAAAAACCAAACATAAAAACAAAAAAGCGATTTAGAAAAACCGTTCTAAATCGCTTTAAATTTTAACTCTGTGACCGGAATGGGACTCGAACCCATACGTCTTGCGACACCACCCCCTCAAGATGGCGAGTCTACCAATTCCTCCACCCGGCCTTGTGAATGGGTAAATATAATTCTTTTTCTATTTTCTTTCATCAAGAAATCGCTAAAGAATTAAAAAAAGCCATTCGATTAGGAATAGCTTTTGTGACCCGACTGGGGCTCGAACCCAGGACCCCAACATTAAAAGTGTTGTGCTCTACCAACTGAGCTATCGAGTCGTTACTAATGTAACTTGTATGTGCATTTT
>JASLHL010000002.1 GCA_030152225.1 Flavobacterium sp.
ATTAAATTCGCAATCGTCATCCCTGTAAACATGATAGAGATTGCTTGTGCTTCTTTACCTGGTTTGGCCAAGCGTGTAGCAGCAACGGAACCTATCCCAAAGAAGGCACCGTGTGGTAATCCAGAAATGAATCTGGATAAAAATAAACTCCATGTATTTGGAGCAATTGTAAATAAACCATTGAAAATAAAGAACAAGAACATCAAGAACATGAGTACTTGTTTAACGGGGTATTTGGCTGTAAAAACGACCAAAGTAGGTGCGCCAACAACAACTCCTAGTGCGTATAAGCCAATTAAGTTACTTGCGGTCGGAATATCTATATCTTTCGCAATATCGGGGAGAATTCCCATCATGGTAAATTCCGTCATTCCAATGGCTAAGCCGCCAAAGGCTAACGCAATTAATCCTTTGTTCATAGTATGTTAAATTTCAATCAAGCGGCAAAGGTAAGATTTTGAAATTAAACTTATGGCTTGCCGCAAAGCAGATGTTTTAAATATGACAATGCAATTTCATTGTCTCTCGAGTTAAAAAGAGAGGTTAAATTAAACCACAAAGTTTTTCTAGAAAATGATAATCTAGACCAAAATAGTTTTTCAACTCAGCTAATTTTTGTTTTATTTCCTCTTGTTTAGATTCTTTAATTTGCTTTTTAACACCTATAATCATTACATTTTTTGGTGTGTGCGCATCAGAAATAAATTGGATAACTTTGGTCTGATAACCATGATACTCCAATAGAAGAGCGCGAATACTATCAGTCAACATTTCAGCATGTCTTTCTAAAAAGATGCCATATTTAGTCATGAAATCTAGCTCATTCTTCGCTTTATTTTGCTCCAGTTGTTTTCTAACTTGTTTGTGACAGCAAGGAGCAACCACTATTAGCTCAGCATTATGTTTTATTCCTTTATAAATAGCATCATCGGTAGCTGTGTCGCAAGCGTGTAGTGCGATGAGGATGTCAACATCACTTGTCGGTTCGTAATTCTCAATCGTACCTTGTTTGAATTCAAAATTTTGAAAACCTGCATTTTGCGCAATTTGGTTGCACAAAACCACTAAATCATCGCGGTATTCTATACCTTCTGTAAATGTATTATAACTTAATTCGGTGCTTAGGTAATCATGAAGCGCAAAAGTTAAGTATCCTTTTCCTGCCCCCATATCAACCACTTTTAGGTTGTCCTTTTTTGGGAGGTTTTGTAATTCAGTGCTTAATAGCTCGATATAATGATTGATTTGCTTCCATTTATCTTGCGCATTTTTGAATACTTTACCATTTTCATCGGTCAATCGTAGCTCTTGAAGATACTTTTTAGTAGTATCACCTACTTTACGTTCTTTTTGATGGTCATGGCTCAGTGACGTAGGTTTACTTGAAGTAGCTTTTTCTGTACTCAATACCCAATTACCTTTTTTATTGCATTGTACAATTAGGTTTTCATTCGACGTGAACAAAGTCGCTATTCTAAAATCATTTTCCGTAAGCTGTGCTTCGATATATTCAATTGCTTCGTCTAAAGACCTATTTTTGGTTATATCTCTAGTTTTATAGCGCAACGTAAACGATATTTTACGTTCACGTTTTATCAAGACCAATTTGGCGTATATGTTTTTCAGATTAGGTTCCTTACCTTTGTAGTTTCCTAAAGATACTTTAACAAAAGTTTCATTTTGTATAGCTAGCTTTAGATTTTCGATAAAAGAGGATAACGCCATTTTAAAATTGTTTTATGATGCGCAAAGATACAAATCCTTACACCAAACCAGGGTATCTTACTTTTAAATTACGTAAACAAAATCGATTATTATAATATGCAGACAAAGTCTATTGAAGCTGTTTTTTTTGATATAGACGGCACCTTAATGAGCTTCAAAACCCATGAAGTAGCTGCCTCTACAGAAGAAGCTATCGCTCAACTTCAAGCAAAAGGAATAAAAACCATTCTCTCAACTGGCCGATCCATTAATAGCATTGATCATGTCAAATATTTGAACTTTGACGGCTACATTACTTTTAATGGTGGTTATTGTGTGTCTAAGGAAGGAGATATTCTTTTTAAAAAAGCAATAGAATCACAAGATATTGAAGCCGTTTTGGGATTCGCTAAAGAAGATTCTTTAAGCTTTTCACTAATGTCCGAACGTGAAGTAACGATTCATAATGTAACACCTGAAATAGCAGGGCTCTATGCTCAATTGAATCTTCCTGTTCCAAAGCTGGTTGATTTGAGTTCCGTTCAAACGGATTCTATATTGCAAGCTAATATTTTTCTTGGTCCACAAGAAGAGGTTGAATTTATGAATAGCGTAATGCCGAATAGTATTGCGACACGATGGACTTCATTATTTGCTGATGTAAATCCTTTAGGACAAAGTAAGAGGGTAGGGATAGATATATTTTGCGATTACTTTGGTATTGATATCAATCGTACGATGGCATTTGGTGATGGTGGAAATGATATTACTATGCTTAAGCATGTCAACATTGGTGTGGCCATGGGAAATGCGAATCAAGAAG
>JASLHL010000265.1 GCA_030152225.1 Flavobacterium sp.
CGGAAGGAGCCGTCTATGCCAAAAAGTTTAGGGAAAAGTTTAAACAGAACTACAAAGGAAAAGAGGCCTTTACCTATGAAGAAATAGAAAAAGAAGTTGGCCTTTTTCAACAAATTAAACAAGCCATTGGGGATTGGTTCAGACGTAATTTTTCATCTAAAGTTACAAAAGAACTAGACCAGAATTACTACCTTGTCTTCTTGCGCATCCTAGGGTTTGTTCTAATTGGACTGATTCTCTTTTACTTAGTACGAGCCTTTATTCAAAAGGACATGTACTGGTTATTCAAAAAGAATGGCAAGAAAATTAACGCTTTTGAGGATCTTACTTCTGAAGATTTTAAGTCTACTGATTTTGAATACCTCCTGACAGAAGCCATGCAAAAGAAACACTATCGTTTGGCTATTCGACTCTACTATTTGTGGTTGCTCCAACGCTTACAAGCGCAAGAAAAAATCACCTGGGCACCTGAAAAAACCAATGCAGACTATTCGTATGAGCTGAAAAACTCCCAAGAAAGAGAACAATTCACCTATCTCTCCTACCTCTACAACAATATTTGGTATGGAGCCTACGAAATTACGGAAGAAGAATTCAGCAAGGCGAAAAAATCATTTGATGCAAAACTAAATCCAACGAAACGATGAACAGCTCCTTAAAAAAGTTTGGCATTGCCCTATTGGTTTTAGTTACCTGTGTTTTCATTTACGAAAGTGGAAAGAAGAAACCGATTCACTGGTATGAAACCTATGATAATCGCGATAAAAACCCCTATGGGTTATATATTTTAGATCAAGAATTACCAACATTGTTGGCGCAAGATTCCATTGAGTATTTCACCTCTGCGGTTTACGATTTTCTCTCTTTGCAACTATACGATACTCTTCAACCGAGCAACCTCATTGTACTCGAAGACAAGAATTCCGATTTAGATCAATATACGGCTGATTACCTCAAGGATTATATCGAAGCAGGTAATTCAGCGCTGATTGTACAATCGGATTTCAACAATGCCTTTTTAGAGACTTTCGGTTTGGAACGCACCCAAGTGTATACGACGATCCCAAACGAAGATGAGCCCAATACGGTAGTAGAACTAGTCAATAGCCAGTTAACCAAGCAGAAATTTACCATTCGCAATGTAAACTATTCCAATGGATTTGAACTGGCAGATAGCCTAAAAAACCAGCTGGATATCTTGGGATACAAAACCATTCAAGACACCATCAAGCAAGTAAACTTGGTGCGTTTTCGACAGGGAGAAGGACAGCTAATCATCGGATTTGATCCTATTATCTTGACGAATTACTACCTGTTAAAAAGCAACAACCACCTCTATGCAGAAGGCCTATTCTCCTATTTGCCAGAGCAAAAAACCTATGTATATGGTCGGGCTGCGGATCAAGTAACAGAAAGCCGTTCCATCTTGCGTTTTATCTTTGCCAATCGAGAGCTAAAATGGGCCTGGTATTTCTTTTTATTTGGTCTTCTTGTATTTGCTTGCTTTACTGCCAAGCGAAAACAACGCATCATTCCGATCCTAAAACCAGTCAAAAATACAACCATACAGTTTACCCAAACCGTATCGAACTTATACATACAGTCCGAAGATTACAACGATTTGATCGAAAAGAGTATTATTTATACCTTGGAAAAAATCCGACGTATCTACTATTTGGATACAGCTGTATTAGATGAAACCTTTGTGGAACACTTGCACTTAAAAAGCAACAAGGATAAGCAAGACATACTCGCCTATGTGCAATTTGTCACTACTTTTAGAAGACAAAAACACCTAGCCGTTCAAGCAGATCTTGTTGAATTAAACCGATTAACTGAAAAAATATTAGACTAAAAATACTATGGAAAACACTGCCGAACATACACCAGAACATACACCGGACACTACTCCGTCTCAAAAAAGCGAACCCCTAACAGAAGCTTCAACACAAGCGACTACTTCAGATACTGCTCCTCCTATTCCTCAACTAGACAGTGAGAATATCGCTTTCGAATCACGTTTAGATTTAGCCCCATTAACAGCCAAAGTAAACGCCATTCGCCACGAGATCAGCAAGGCTATTGTTGGGCAACACAAAACCATCGATCGCTTATTGGTTGCTCTATTGTCCAATGGTCATATCTTGCTAGAAGGTGTACCCGGTGTAGCCAAAACGCTTACAGCTAAAGTGCTTTCACAAACCATTGATACCACATACAGTCGCATTCAGTTTACTCCTGATTTAATGCCTTCTGATATTTTAGGAACTTCTGTTTTTAATATGCAGACTTCTAATTTTGACTTTAAAAAGGGACCTATTTTTGCAAACTTAGTACTGATTGACGAGATTAATCGTGCCCCTGCGAAGACACAAGCAGCCTTATTTGAAGTAATGGAGGAACGACAAATTACCATTGACAACTTACAGTTCACGATGGATCAACCTTTTTTAGTTATTGCTACGCAAAACCCCATTGAACAAGAAGGAACCTATCGCCTACCTGAAGCCCAATTAGACCGTTTCCTTTTCAAAATTGAAGTAGAATACCCTAGTTTGGAAGAAGAAATTGACATTTTAGTTAAAGAACACGCCTTGGTAGACCAAGCGAAAACTGCACAAATCGAAAAGGTGATTACGCCAAGTGAAATTGTCGCTTTTCAAAAATTGGTCAAACAAATTGTCGTAGAAGAAAAAGTAATGGAGTATATCGCCAAGATTGTACACAACACGCGCACAAATCCGATGCTATACCTCGGTGCTTCACCTCGTGCATCTATTGCTATACTCAATGCAGCCAAAGGATATGCCGCGATCAATGCCCGTGATTTTGTAACCCCTGAAGATATCAAAGAAGCAGCCTATCCTGTATTGACTCATCGCGTTATCGTATCACCAGAACGCGAAATGGAAGGCGTAACAGCCCATGACATTATCCAACAAATTGTAGAAACAATCGATATTCCGAGATAAAAAGAGGATTATGATGAAGCACCTTTTTTTACTCCAACGCGTATATTATGGATTCGGTATCGTCATTGTACTGTTTATCCTCTCCTTTCTATTTCCTGTGTTATATGCAATAACATGGGGGGTTGTCGGTGTGGGATTCACCCTGTTCTTTGCCGATATAGCTGCGGTATTTTGGGGTAAAGACAAGTTCACCGCCCAGCGTTATTTACCCGAAAAATTGTCTAATGGAGATGAAAACAACATTGTAATTCAGCTCAAAAATAGCTATCCCTTTAGCGTAAGTTGCGAGATTATTGATGAGATACCGGTTCAATTTCAACTACGCGATTTTGCTATCCAACAACAACTCGCGGTCCATCAGGAGAAAAAAATACACTATAACCTAACGCCTAAAAAACGAGGGGAATATCACTTTGGACGCCTAAATATCTATGTGAGTTCGCCCTTGAAACTCATCGCCAAACGCTATATTTTCTCAGAAGGACAAGCCCTTGCCTGTTATCC
>JASLHL010000035.1 GCA_030152225.1 Flavobacterium sp.
TGAACGTCCCTAAATATGGTTGACCGTTTTTAAACATTAACTTCATTATTAAATATAGTAATAAATGGTTTGGAAAAAGTACTTTTTCCAAACCATTTATTTTCAAACTCAACAGGTGTCATTTTGTCTATTGAATTATGAGGTCTGGTATTATTATATTGATTGACTGCTTTTTTGATCAATCTCTTTAATTCACAAAAGCTCTTGGGCTTCCAATATTCTAAATAATCGTTTTTAATTGTTCTATTAATACGTTCAGCATAAGCATTATCTTGAGCAGAAAGAGCCATACTGATGCTTACTCCTTTGTTTTTCAATAACTGAATATACCCTTTATAAGTATACTGACTTCCTCTATCAGAATGATGGATTAAAGGTGGCGTATTATACTTCAAAGCCATTTTCAAGGCTTCTATGTTTGCCTGTGCTCGCATATTATCAGATACATGATAACCTACTATTTTCTTAGTATACACGTCGATAATAAATACCGCATAGTAAAATACATCTTTTATTCGGATGTAGGTTATGTCCGATTGCCAGATGGTTGAAGGTGCATTTACTTGCATCCCTTTAATTAAATTTGGATAATAGATTTTGGAAGCTATCGTAGTTTTAATGTAATTTTTTCGTTTGTGTAAACGATATCCTAAGTTCATAAATACATCTATAAACTTATCTCTACCTATAAAACTAGGTTTTAAGGTATAGTACATCTTCTCAACCCCACAACCAGGATGTTCACGTCTTAAATCATCTGCTTCTAAGACAAGTTTAGATACTTCTGTATCAAAAATAGCTTGTTTTTTAGCATATTGATTTACTGCTTGTTTGCTAATTCCAATAGTTCGATATAAACTATTTAGGGAATAGTTTATTTGCTCTTTTTCTTGACGGAACCAGGTGATTGCAGGGTGTTTGAATTTTTTATTATGTCATAGTCTAACTCTTTACTGGCAATCTCTATAACTTTAGAATAGAAATCTACTTGAATTTGCTTCTGACCAACTATTCGCTCTAGTTCTTTTACTTTTGCTTCTAGCTCCTTTACTTTGTTTGTGTTACTTGCTTTCATTTCTACAATTCTTTGACCTTGTTCATTAAAGATAGAAAATTTATAGATCCATCGGTAAATTGCAGAGTTAGGAATTTTGTATAAACGACTTAATTGAAGAACACTATAAGTGCCTTTCTCAAATAAACTAACAATCTCGCGCTTAAATTCTTCTGAATAAATACGATTTTTTTTAATTTGTTGAACGTTGACTTTCATAGGAAAATTGAATTTTTATGGTCAACCTATGTCAGGGACGTACATGGTAAGTGGGGAGTGGTAAGTGGGGAGTGGGGAATGGTAAGTGGGGAATGGTAAGTGGGGAATGGTAAATGGTGAGTGGTAAGTGGGGAATGGTAAGTGGTGAAGGCACTCACTACTCACTACTCACTACTCGCTACTCGCTACTCACTACTCACCATTTCCAAAAAACTATAAAGCTAATGAAGCAGGACCAAACTCCTCAAAGAAAATGGTTGTTTTGTCTACTTTTTGCTCTACCAGATACTGGTAGTGTTTTTCAATAAATCCACGCGGTCCACAAATGTAGTATTCTGCTTCTTGCGACAAGATATCATCTTCAATTTGCGCCAATTCTACCCAACCTTTGTATGTCGCAGGAGTAGATTCTGCTGGATTATCGTAAAAGATATGTTGTTTTAACTGGGGGTAGTCTTTTTCTAAGGCTGCCACGTATTGTTTAAAAGCGTGCACTTCTTCACCTCTACAACCGTGAATCCATTTCACTGCGGTTTCCTTTTCTTGTTGGGTAATGGATTCCAACATCGCTAATAAAGGAGTCTGCCCTACACCTCCACTGATGAATACTTTGGTTTTTGCTTGAGTGTCTTGCAAAACAAACACACCCGAAGGAGAAGAAAGATCCACTACATCTCCTGCTTGAATCACTTGATGTAGGCGATTACTGATCAAACCATCTGGATGTTGACTACCCGCTTCTTTTTTCACCGAAATGCGGTAGTATGTTCCATTAGGTGCACAGGAAATACTGTATTGTCTAGGTTGCAAGAGATTTAATTCGGGTAAGAAAAGACGCAAACTCAAGTATTGTCCCGGTTTAAAGTCTGCAATAGGTCCTTGATCTGCTGGATACAAATAAAACGAAGTGATCTCACTTGATTCGACTACTTTTTCTTTAACTACAAAAGGTCGCCAGCCTGTCCATCCTCCTTTTTCATTGACTTTTTGATTGTAGATATTTTGCTCATGTCCACTCATCAAATCCGCTAATTCTTGATAAGCAACCGCCCATGCACCTAACAAATCATCCGTAGCCAATTCTCCTAATACTTCTTTGATTGAAGCTATTAAATGCTTTCCTACAATGGCATAATGCTCTGGACGAATATCCAAACTCGTATGTTTATGACCGATGGAATCTACAACGGGAAATAATACACTGGGATCTTCAATGTGCTCTGCATAAGCCAATACCGCCATCGCTAAAGCCGTTTGTTGTTTTTCATTTTGTTGATTTCCCATGTTAAACACGTGTTTTAACTCCGGATTATGAATAAACATACGTTGATAGAAATGTTTGGTTAGCACCACGCCATGGGCTCTTAAAATGGGAACAGTTGATTTTACGAGTTCTTTTTGCTCAGTTGTCATTTGATTTTAGTTTTAAATTATAAAATAAAAGAGGTTTTTATCCTTTAATTAGCTACACCAATTTTCATAGGGTAGCGCTCTGTTACAAATAAAAGATATTTTTATCCTTTATTCAAATAAAATGAACTAAAAATTTTAAACTCTTTGTTTTATTTGTTTAAGGTAAAGTGTCCATCGATAAGTCCTTGGTTGAATTGACCAATAGACGTCGTTTTTAAAACATGGGCGAGATTATCTCTAATCTGCTTAAAATCATGATGTAAAGGACATGGATTTGTTTCAGAGCAGTAGCTCAATCCCATTGCACAACCAACGAATAATTCTTTGCCTTCTACGGCTTCTACGATTTCAGCCAATGGGCGATTAAAATCTTCTTTCTCGAGATAGAATCCGCCATTGGGTCCCTTAGCAGATTGGATGAGCCCTTCTCTGCTTAATTTTTGTAGGATTTTAGCCAAGAAGTGTTCAGGAGAATTGACTTCTTGAGCAATTTCCTTTATGCTCGATTTATACCCTTGCTCACTTCTTTTAGCAATGTATAAAACCGCTCTTAAAGCATATTCACAAGTTTTTGAAAAAATTCCCATAACTTCTTATATCTAGTGTTGTGTATTTTGTAAAACAAAGGTAGGATAAATCTTCTGTATTCTATCCATAGTACGAACAATTGCTTTTGGTTTCAAGGTCTTTTTATTTCAAGTATTTAACGAAGTATTTCGGCACTTCTTCATAGCCCTGCCTCAAATAGAATTCGTGTGCTTTTTCTCTTCTGCTATGGCTGTGCAGTTCTATTCGATCACATCCCATTTGCCTAGCTAAAGCGGTAATATAATCCTCCATCTGTTTTCCGATTCCCTTGCTTCTTACTTGTTCATCAACAGCAAAATAACTGATCCGCATAAAATCACCGCGTACGGCCAGTTGTGGAATACAATGCAATGAAATAAACGCAACCACTTGCTCCTCCTCTTCTACTACCAACAATTTTTCTTGTGAACTTTGGCTCATTTTAGCAATTTTAGCGGCTAAAAAGTCCAAGGTTTCGGGATATCCCATTTGGGTTAAGAGATCAGCGACAAGAGCTGCATCTTCGACTGTCATTTTTCTAATTTGCATTCTTGTATTTTTTATTCTTGTTCAAATGAAAGCAATGTTCCGTCTTTTTTAAATTCGATAGCATAGCGTGCGCGATCAGTTGAAATCGTGCGCGGATACCAGCGAATCCGATTCTTTCTCGTTATGACATATACTGTTAAATCGGATGTATCACCGCCAATCTCTTCTACTTTTTGCTTGAGTGCTTCATATACATTATGGGCGTGTACAAAGGGAATTTCATCTAAAGATACTAAGTCTTGTTGAATGTTATCGCGTTTAGATAGAACAATTGGCTTTGGTTCATGCCACTGTTCATTAGCATAGTAGTATTCATCGACATAGCTGGGATTATCTGGATTTTGTACTTGAAGTAATACGCGATAATTATCGTAAAAATGAATGGATTGATATACGTAAATCGGCCTATCCTTAAACTGAGGCAAAGCGCGTAAGGCGTTTTCTACCGCTATTAAATCCGCTGGATGTGCGGCAAATTGCGTTTTGTTCGTCGGTTCAACGGCAATCACTTCCTTCGTTGGTTCCGCTACAATATCCTCCTTTACCTCAGGAGTTTCGACTGTGATTTTACCCTTTTTCGTATCTTCGATGGATTGTAAGAAATCCGAACAAGAGCTCATTCCTACCAACAGGAACAACAAAATACTCCATTTTAAACTCATTCTTCTCCTAATTATTCGTTAGTTAGATCTGCTTCAAACATCACGTTGGTCTTATCTTGTGGATCATAAAAAACAATCCCCTCCTTTTGCATGTGAAGAGCCCCTAGCTCAATCAAGGACACTATTTTTTTGATTTTCGCCTGTTGTTCCATGCCGCTCTGATCAACATAAACCACCGTAAATTCAACTTCTGGTTGTTCATTGATATAGGTTCCCGTTTGTTTGAGTTGAAGTAGCTGTGCTACCGCTCGTTTACCTTTAAACTTCAATGCGAGACTCGACACGCCTATATTCAGCTTCTTAAAGATTAAAAATTTAAAAACTAGATAAAAAATACCACTGAATAGAAGCAAAAACAGCGCACTACTCACTAGTGGATGGGTAATAGAAAGAAAGCGCCAACCATAACCACAGCTCTCCAATTGATAGGAAAAGACATAGTAATAGCTAACTCCCCCAACCAAAAGCAACCACAGCATGAAAAAGATAACATTCACTTTTCCCTTGCTTCCTTCTACAATCACATAGGGTTGTTGCGTAAACGTTGGATCCACGCGAAGGTGAATGGTTTTTCCCTCCATAAATCGTCGTTTTTCGGGTTGACTATCACGCACTTCCATCTGGTGTTGAATGGATTCCTGCTCCAAATTACGCAGCGATAAAACGATGTTCTTCAATGCATCATTTCCTTGAAAAACTGTACTCCCACTCGCCTGTACTATACGTGCCTCTAATCGCTTTCCCGTTCGATTAATTTTGTTGATGTTCCACTTTCTCTGAAGCGTATAGCGATAGACAATACGCAATAAAACTAGCAATATCCCCATCCACAAGACGAGACTAATTCCCAATAAAACGAGAGAAGTCGTTGGGTTTTCATGCTCTAAATACCGATTAGGATATTCGCTGCCATAATAAATAATAGCTGGGTGACCAAAAATGAAATACAGGAAAAAAAGCAGCCAAAAAAGGCCAAATAATTTACGCATAAGAGTAATTTTTTGTTGACGTTTTTTCGTGTAAGGTGGTGGTGAATGAGGCGCGAAACGCAGGGCTTTTTTTGTTAGTTGCTTTTTGCCCGTTGTTAGTTGTTTTTTCAAAAATACAATATATTGGAAAATGAGGGTGATTTTTTTTGTTTTTTTTGTTCGTTGCTCTTTGTTGTTTGGCTTTTGTTCTTCGTTGTTTGCTCGTTGTTCGTTGTTCGTTATCTAGAATAATTTTATCAAAAGACAAAGAGCAACTCCTAGATTCATCGAATACCAAAACCAATATAAACTAGGTGAGATAAATGACGAACAACGAACAACAAATCGTAGCGTAGCGAAAATCGGAACGAAGTGGAGATTCATCGAACACCAAAACAAAATATAAAATCAGTGAGATAAATCGAAGCGTAGCGTAGATTCATCGAACACCAAAACAAAATATAAAATCAGTGAGATAAATCGAAGCGTAGCGTAGATTCATCGAACACCAGAACTTAGAGGAAAAGGGAGATGAGAAATGAGAAATGAGAAATGACGAACAACGAACAACAAATCGTAGCGTAGCGCAGATTCATTGAACACCAAAACAAAATATAAAATCAGTGAAATAAACCGTGCAAAGTGCAAAGTGCAAAATGCAAAGTGCAAAGTGCAACGAGCAAACAACAAAAGCCAAAAGCCACCCCCCCCCTTACTCTACCTCAAACACAGCTTGAATCGGCACACTAGACCCCAAAGGCAATGAACTTGCGCCTCCAGTATTTCGCGTATGTTTTCCCTTCTCACCAAATACTTCAACGGCGAGATCAGAAGCTGGATTCATCAAAATGGCATGTTGTGTATACGTATCTACGGTATTAAAAGCACCAATTAGCTGCACACAGCGTTTTACTTTATTTAGATCTCCACCAACGGCATCCTTTAATATCGCTAAAACATTGAGCATAGTCACTTGGGTTGCGGCTTTTACCTGATCTTCATCCACATCAACGCCCAATTTTCCAGGATTGAATATTTTCCCATCTTTTAAAGCTACTTGATTGATGAAAACCAAATTTCCACTTCGCGCATATAGCTCATAATTGCCCACGGGTTGAGGGAGATTGGGTAGTTCAATATTTTTCTCTTGTAACACGCGATTCACATCTACCTTTTGTGGGTTATTTCCTACTGTATTCTTTGCCTTTTGTGGACCTTGTTTTTTACTTCCTTTCAGGGCTACTGCTACTCGAGCCAATTTCTCCCCTTGGATTTGTGCCAATCGGCGTTCATCTGGAGTAGGTCGTTCTACCTGAGCCAGAGAAACAGGACTTGTTATCCCTAAAACGGAGTGGCCTTGTACCACAGTTTTATCAATCGAATCAAATCCACTAATTCCATTGGGTACTAACAACATACCGTGAACAGCTAAAGTATTCCAAAACGCTTGCAAGGCCAATTCATTCGCTGCACCACTTCCTCCCGACATAAAAACGGTTGCGGGTATTTCTTCCAAGGCGCGTTGGGTCCAAAGGTCTACTGTTTGCGCTAAAAAGGCGCTCATTCCCGTACTGATATTGCCAAAGTAAACAGGAGAACCAAAAGCGATTCCATCATAAGCGGATAATTCACCTACTGTAACCATTGGAATATCCTTTAACAGCGGATGATCACTCGCTTTTACTTTTTTAATGATGGCTTGTGCACCTGGTTGTTGATTCACACCTTGTGCAATTTCTTTTGCCAAGGCATAGGTTCCTCCCTGATCGGAATCAATAAGAACTAAAATAGTTGCTTGCTTCTCTTGTGCCATACTGCTTGATGTAAATAAAAGTAGAAAAGTTCCGAAGAGGAACAGTGTGAGTTGTTTCATGTGTATTTCAATTTTATAGAAACAAAGGTACATTTGCTTTTTTTATTAACTTTGCCAAAAAGTATATGCAAAACGACACTCCTAAATGTGGTTTAATCGAACAAAAACAAGGGGATTATACGGATAACCTCGCTATTGACGCCTACTTTTGGTATGTTCAAGATTGGAAACACGATGCGTATACACATGTGCATCAACGCGGTCAATTAACCTATGTAGAGCAAGGATATCAATACTTCCACCTCGGAGCAAAAACCTATTTAGTACCCAAAAACCACGTGATTTGGATTCCTTCCAATCAAGAACATCGCATTAGTTCAGAAGCACAAACGGTTCATTTGAGGGTGGCACTCTTCAAGACAGTTCCCAATCTTGCCTTTTTTCAGCAGGTACACGTTTTTTTAGCACCACCTGTATTAAAGGAAATGCTATTGTATGCCAGTAAATGGAATCAAGTAGTGGATGACAACCCTGAACAAGCGCTCTTCATTCAGGCTATTCTGCGCAATTTACCTGAATTTTGTCAAGAAAAAGAGTCCCTTCATATTCCAGTGCCCTCACATCCTCGTTTATTAAGCGTCTGCAATTACATCAATGCACATTATAACATCACGTGTAAGGTGGATGAGCTAGCCATGCTTGCTCAACTATCTACTCGTAGTTTGCAGCGCCTCTTTAAACAAGAAACAGGTATTACCCTCCAAAAATACACCCAGTTAATTCGCATTCTAAAAAGCATCGAATTGCTTGACAAGCAAGAATATACCCTAAGTGAAATTGCCATTCAAGTCGGGTATAAAAGCCTTTCTGCTTTCACAACTTCCTACCATACCATTATGAAAAGCTCCCCTCGTCGAAAATAAAAAATCCCGTTTATTTAGCTCCATTACAGCTATACTACTGCTTTATTCACAAGTCTTTTTGCAAATCAATAGCACTTTTTTACCTACTTTGTTTGTAAGCGATTGGTTTTTACTTAATTTAGCGCATATATAAAAAAAAGATTATGAAAAAACTCAGTCTATTATTTAGTATTATGCTTACGGCATTCGCTTTTAATTCTTATGCACAATCTCCGATCAACGTGGGAATTAAAACGGGATTAAACTTCACTGATTTCTCGAGTAATCCGAAAGAGTACAGCACGAAAAATTCTTCTGGATTCGGAGTTGGAGCTATGGCGCGTATCAATATCAGTCGCTCGTATATCCAAGCAGATCTAATGTACACAGAGAAAAGTATTAAATTTGAATCTGCAAATGGCGGTAGTGATAAAAAAACACTAAAGAATATTGAAATCCCAGTAGTTTATGGATACAAATTATTAAAAAGTCCGTTATATAACGTAAGACTTTTTGGGGGTGGGGTGTACTCTGTGGTATTAAACAATTTATCTAAAGGAGCTGTAGATGATGCTTTCAACGAATTTGACAAATCAAACATCGGATACCGCGTAGGTGCTGGGGTTGATATTTTAAAATTCACAGTTGACGTATCGTATGACGGTGGTTTAAGCAACATCAGTAAAAGTTTCTCATCAAAACCGAATACCTGGTTTATTGCAGTAGGATATAAATTCCTTTAATTCCTACTTTTACAATATAAAAAAGGCTATTGCTCGATATTGCAATAGCCTTTTTTTGTGTTTACATTTAGGTAAATCCATGGTGAGTCCATAGTAAGTCCATAGTGTCTCTATTAAAAACAGACTTTTTAATAGAGACACTATGGACGCA
>JASLHL010000038.1 GCA_030152225.1 Flavobacterium sp.
TTGTTTTAAAAGCGGATTTTTTATTTTTAGTCTTTTCAAGCAAGTGAGCCTCTCTCCAGCCAAAAAAGAAAATCAGCACTCCTCTTGTAGGTTGATCCTAGGTTGCTCTTCGAAAAGCAGCCCCCAATAAAACAAAAAAAAGCTCCTTGATGAATCAAGGAGCTCTTGTTGGCCTACTAGGACTCGAACCTAGAACGACTGAACCAAAATCAGCTGTGTTACCATTACACCATAGGCCAGTACCACGTTGCATTTCAAAAGTAGGAACTACTTCTGCATTGCGGAGGCAAAAGTAACACTTTTTTTATATTATCCAAAAACAAAATGCAAAATTATTTTTTTTTAATGTGGCATGTATCTAATAAAAAAAGTCTTTCTTTGTATATAATGATTAAAAATACCAAGAATATTCTTATATGTTAACATTCAACTACAAAAAGTGGAATATAATCGGGGGATGGCTATGCTTCCTCGTTGCATTAATCACTTACACTTTGACCGTAGAACCTACCGTTAGTTTCTGGGATCCAGGAGAATACATTGCTACTTCGGCTAAACTTCAAGTTGGACACCCACCGGGGGCTCCTTTCTATCAAATGACAGGTGCTTTGTTCTCTCTATTTGCAGCTTCACCTCAACATATCGCCTTAGCAGTGAATATGGTAGCTGTATTTTCAAGTGCATTTACTATTCTTTTTATGTTTTGGTCGATGACCAACATCTTAAAAAAAATGGTGGTGAAAACTTCAGAATGGAATACATCTAATGCAATTGCTGTTTTAGGTAGTGCTGCAATTGGTTCATTAGCATTTAGTTTTACAGATAGTTTTTGGTTTAATGCCGTAGAATCAGAGGTATACGCCTCCGCTATGGTCCTGACCTCCCTCTTGCTCTATTTAGGATTGCGATGGGTGGATGACCTAGATCAACCTCGAGGAAATCGTTGGTTACTACTCATTGGACTCGTTGCAGGATGTTCTTTTGGGGTTCACTTAATGGCCCTATTAACCATCCCTTCTATTTGTTTATTATACTATTTCAAAACATACGAAAAGGTTACCATTAAGAACTTTATCATCGGTAACATTGTTTCCGTTGCCGCTTTATTCTTCCTATTTGCCTTTTTCTTTCCTAAGCTTTTAGCTTTCTTCGGAAAAACAGAAATATTTGCCATTAATACGCTTGGGCTTCCTTTCAACAGCGGAACAATTCTTGCCTTTTTAATTTTAATTGGCGCTACTGTATTTGGACTGTACTATACTCGAAAGAAAGGACATGTAAAAATCAATACACTGATTTTGACGCTAGTATTTGTTTGCGTGGGATTAAGTGCATGGTTAATGTTACCTATTCGCGCCAATGCCAACGTAACAATTAATGAAAATACACCTTCGGATGCTGCTGAATTATTGGCCTACTATCAACGTGAGCAATATGGAGATGAGAGTATTTACTACGACTCTTATTTTACGAAAGCCTACGTGGGTCTAGATGCAAATAATCCATTTAAAGATCAGCAACCCAACTACGAAAGAGATTATAAAACAGGAAAATACGTTGTAGTCAACGAATGGAAAAATGCGGGACAAAACTTTGATGAAAAACACAAAGGCTTTTTACCGCGTATGTGGAGTACAGATAAAAACCACCGCATAAACTATATGCGCTATTCAAAACCGTTGAACTTCAACATAGCTCAAGGCTATACCAATAGCGAAAAATTGGTATATCTCGATCGCGCAGTCAAACAAAAACTAGCCTCAGGAGAATTTGGCCTTGAAGAATTAGACAATTTCTTTAGCCAATATGGGCAAACATTAGATATTGAAGTACCTTCTTTTTCAGATAATATGTCGTTTATGTTTACCTATCAATTTGGGTATATGTACTGGAGATACTTGATGTGGAACTTCGTAGGTCGTCAAGATGACATTCAAGGTCAAGGGGATTTAGAACACGGAAACTGGCTAAGTGGTATTAACTTTTTAGATGAAATTCGCCTAGGTTCACAAGATAATCTTCCTACAGATGTACTAGAAAATAAAGGTCGAAACACGTATTTCTTCTTGCCTTTTATCTTGGGTATTGTTGGAATTGTGTTCAACTACCGCAAGGATCCTAAGATGTTTTGGGTTTTATTGGTGCTCTTCCTATTTACGAGTTTAGCATTAAAAGTATTCTTAAATGAGCGTCCATTTGAGCCGAGAGAACGCGATTACGCTGTTGTTCCTTCCTTCTATATTTTTGCTATGTGGCTAGGATTTGGTGTGTACTCAATCTATGAAGGACTGAGTAAATACCTCAACCCGAAATTGGCCAATGCCATAGTATTATCGGTTTGTACCTTAGCGGCTCCTGTCCTATTGGCACAACAAAACTGGGACGATCACGATCGTTCGAATCGCTATACAGCTTTAGCTAATGCACGAGCTTATCTGGATTCCTGTGATCCAAATGCCATTATTTTTACCATTGGAGATAATGATACCTTCCCCTTGTGGTATCTTCAAGAAATTGAAGGTTATCGAACAGATGTACGCGTCGTGTGTACCAGCTTATTAACACAGGATTGGTATATCGATCAAATGAAAGCAAAAGCGTATGATTCTGAACCATTGCCAATTAAATTCACTCACGATCAATACGTAGGTAATAAACGCGATATTACTGTGATTAACTCGGTGTCAGAAGAACGATACAATTTATCGTTTTTATTAGATGTGGTGCGATTAGACGATCAGCGTACGAAAAAATTGACTGAAGCAGGAACAACCCTATACTTATTCCCAGCAAGCAAAGCATTTTTACCTGTTGATCGCAACATTATTGCCAAAAATAATATTGTATCACCTTACCTAATGGATCAAGTTGTTCCACAAGTAGAAATTGACATCACAGATCAAGCGATCTACAAACACCGTTTGATCATGTTGGATATCATTGCGAACAACAACTGGGAACGTCCAATTTATTTTTCAGGAGGTAGTTTCAACAATGACGACTTTGCTTGGATGAAAGACTACTTGCAATTACAAGGATTGATCTATAAGCTAGTTCCTATTAAATCAGCAGGACAAAATGCACACCCACTTGACTTGGGTATGATTGACGCTGATCGCATGTACAATACTGTAAAAACTTGGTATTGGGGTAACATGGGTAGTGACAAGATTTATCACGATCCACAAACACGCAGAAATTCACTAAACTACCGCGTTAATTTAAGCCGTCTGGCAGAGCAATTAATTGAGGAAGGTAAAAACGATAAAGCGAAAGAAATTCTTGATATTGCGATGATCAATATGCCTATTCAATACTTTGGTTACTATCAAATGGTTATCCCATTTGTGGAGTGCTATTACAAAATAGGAGAAACAGAACTGGCGCAAAAATATGCGAAAGAGCTAGCACAAAAATCAAACGAAAAATTGTTCTACTATAAGAATCTTTCGCTTGAAGAGCAAAACTACAATGCGTATGAAATCCTTTCAGAATTAAATATTTGGAGACATTTAGTTGAAATCGTTGACACGGAAGACAAACAAGCTGCTTTTGTTGATCAATATAAAAATGATTTTAATACCTACTTCACTCACTTCAACTACTTGTTCAAAAGATACCAAGGAGAAGAAGACGGAGAGTCTGCAGAATAAAAAATAGCTTAGCGCAACAAAACAGCCTTTATTGTACAATAAAGGCTGTTTTGTTATAGGTCTATTACTGATATAAGGTTGAAAACAATTCGAAGGTATACCATTGTTTTTTTAGTAACTTTGTCACTCAAAAGGAAAAACACAATATGATTGAAAATAAAAATCAAAGCAAAACAGATTTAGAGCAATTGGGTGAATTTGGTTTAATCCAACATTTAACGAAAGACTTCTCTATTACACGACCTTCTACGTTAAAAGGAATTGGAGACGATGCAGCTGTCCTTGACTTTCCTGATGATCAACTGGTTGTTTCAACTGATTTACTCATTGAGGGCGTACATTTTGATTTGGCTTATGCTCCCTTAAAACACTTAGGTTACAAAGCTATTGTTGTCAATCTTTCTGATATCTGTGCAATGAACGCTACCCCTACTCAGGTAACTGTTTCAATTGCCGTTTCCAATCGCTTTCCCTTAGAGGCTTTAGAAGAACTATACGAAGGTATTGCACTAGCTTGTACTTATTATAAAGTAGATCTAATTGGCGGAGATACAACCTCTTCTCAAAAGGGATTAATTATTAGTGTAACCGCAATAGGCCAAGCCAAAACGGAAGAACTGGTGTATAGAGATCAAGCACAAGACAATGATCTATTAGTGCTCACAGGAGATATCGGAAGCGCCTATATGGGATTACAAGTACTGGAACGAGAAAAACAAGTGTATTTGGTGAATCCGAATAACCAACCCGACTTATCGCTCTACGACTATATCATCGAAAGACAATTAAAACCCGAAGCACGTACAGATATCAAACAACTCTTAACGGAACTTGATGTCAAACCAACGAGTATGATTGACGTATCTGACGGTCTTTCTTCTGAGATTATGCACTTGTGTACACAATCTAAAGTAGGATGTAACCTATTTGAAGACAAGCTCCCTTTAGATCCCCAGTTCATCAATACTTGTGAAGAATTCAATATAGATTCAACGACAATTGCCATCAATGGTGGAGAAGATTATGAACTGCTTTTCACTATTAAAATGGAAGATTACGACAAGATCAAAGGAAATCCAAACTTAACAGTTATCGGACATATGACACAAGCAAGTGAGGGAGTTCACCTCATCACACGCGATAACACTAAAATTCCAATCAAAGCAAAAGGATGGAATGCATTACAATAAAGTAAAAAAACTGGCCTTTAGCCAGTTTTTTTTTGCTCAATCTTCATCTTCATATTCCATTAATAAACTTGATTTGTATAAATAATTAACTTTTATTTACGAATATTTGATAAAATATTTTAAATTTGAGTTAAAACACATCGTTATGGATACAAATCAGCAAAAAGAACATCAAGAACCTCATCTAGAGCCAACGCCGATTCAACAAGAGGAAATAGTTGCACCACCTGTCCATACAGGCTATCAGAATTTCCCACCACCAGTACACCCCCCTGTTGAAAAAAACAATATCGGATTAACGGGATTTATCTTATCTATTGTTGCGATTGTAATTTCGTTAGTACCCGTAGTCGGTTGGCTATGTTGGTTGTTGGGATTAATTTTATCAATCGTTGGAGTATTTAAAAAACCTCGAGGATTCGCGATTGCAGGTATCGTAATTTCCTTCATTGGATTTATCATTATGTTTCTGATTCTGGGTATTTTAGGTACCGCCATCGCAGTAGCAGCTGCATCAGAAATGTAGATTCAAAGACAATATACTGAAGAGCAAGACATTAGATCTTGCTTTTTTTATGCTTAAGCATTATTAGATTTTTATTAGAATTGGTGAACTAGTTATTTTGAATACAAACAAATTACTACCTTGCGCACTCCTTAATGGAAAAGATTACTTAATTTTGTATCAACTAATAACCTCAAACTAAGCGTCGTGAAAAGAAAACTAGCAGTATTTTTTATGCTTGCGTTTTTGATTTCAACAACTGAATTTGGTCAGCTGTTGAAGTTTCCTTTGCTTATAGAGCATTATGTTGAACACAAAGGGGCAAATCCTAATTTGAGTATTTGGGGATTTTTACAAATCCACTACGACAACAACCACAAAGAAGATGGAGATCCTACAGACGAGAAGCTACCTTTTGTTTCTCATGCGCCCATTATTCATTTGGTTGCCACTACTCCCCCCACGATTTTAAAAATCGATAAAATTAAAATTCCTACAAATAACCCAAAAGTAGAGCGTATACACGACGCTGTCTTTGAGAGTAGTTTTTTATCTTCCATCTGGCAACCGCCTAAATTTTGTTAATACATATTGAACTTTTTACATCGTCCAAACTGTAATGCTATGGTTTGAACGGTTTGTATCCATTTATGTATCAACTCAACCTTTACCTGAAATACCTTATTGGCCTATATTGCCATGGGATAGTCATGCATTCCAGCTAAAAAGCACTCTTTTTTAGTCGGAATCCAACTGCTATGCCACAATATGCCTTGTCCTGTTTCTTGTAGATTTTGGGGTTAAATCTTATCTTATGTTAAACAAAATTATTGAGTATTCAATCAAGAATAAACTCATCATCGGTTTACTGGTACTAGGCCTAATCGGTGTTGGATTGTTCCAAATGACCAAATTGCCTATCGATGCTGTACCAGACATTACAGACAATCAAGTACAAATAATCACAGTCGCTCCCAACTATGGAGCTACAGATATTGAACGTTTAGTCACCTTTCCTATAGAACAAGCGAACAGCAACATCCCCGGTATGAAAAGCATACGAAGTTTTTCTCGCTTCGGTTTGTCGTTAATCACCATTGTTTTTGAAGAAGACGTTGATATTTATTGGGCCCGACAACAAGTAGGGGAACGTCTACAACAGGTTCAAAATGACATTCCTAAAGAAGTAGGGCAACCCGAACTGGGTCCAATCTCTACTGGATTAGGAGAAATTTATCAGTATGTTGTACGCCCAGAAAAAGGCTATGAAAAACAATATGATCTGACAGAATTACGATCAATTCAGGATTGGATCGTTCGCCGTCAATTAATTGCAGTAAAAGGAGTTGCTGAAGTCAGTAGCTTTGGAGGAAAACTCAAACAGTATGAAATAGCCATTGATCCCAATCGACTCGATGCAAATGGCATCACGATTACAGATGTCTTTGAGGCTTTAAATCAAAATAACGAAAATACAGGAGGTGCCTATATTGAAAAAGGGCCAACGGTTCTATACATTCGTTCAGAAGGATTAATTGGCAACATTGAAGACATCGAAAACATTGCTATTTCTTCCAAAAACAGTGAATTTCCAATACTTATCCGCGATATAGCGAAAGTTCATATTGGATATGCCACACGCTATGGAGCCTTGACTTATAACGATCAAGGGGAAGTTGCTGGAGGCATTGTCATGATGCTAAAAGGTGAAAACAGCAACAATGTGATTCAAGACGTAAAAAATCGAGTGGATGAAATTCAAAAGTCACTGCCAAAAGGCGTAGTGATTGAACCTTTTCTCGATCGTACGAAGATGGTTAATAACGCCATTGGAACCGTCGAAACCAACCTATTAGAAGGGGCACTAATTGTCGTACTAGTTCTGGTTTTATTTTTGGGTAATTTCCGTGCAGGACTTTTAGTTGCTTCTATTATTCCGTTGGCGATGCTATTTGCGATCTGTATGATGAATCTATTCGGTGTAAGTGGAAACTTAATGAGCTTAGGAGCCTTAGATTTTGGATTAATTATCGATGGCGCCGTCATTATTGTGGAGGCAGTCCTCCATCAATTCAGTCACAATAACAAGTTCAAAGAAAAGGTATTGCTCAAACAGGAAGAAATGAATCAAACAGTGATTCAATCTGCTTCAAAAATGATGAATAGTGCCGTATTTGGGCAAATTATTATCCTAATCGTTTATATCCCCATTCTAACTTTACAGGGCATTGAAGGAAAAATGTTCAAACCGATGGCACAAACCGTTGCGTTTGCCTTACTTGGTGCTTTTTTACTGTCATTGACCTATGTTCCTATGATGAGTTCCCTCATTTTAAGTAGAAAAGTAAATACCAAACCCAATTTTTCGGATCGTTTTATGGCAAAATTGGAAAAGATATACCAAAAAGCATTGGTCAAAGTACTGGAGATTCCCAAAATTATCTATGCTGTTGTTGGTTTGCTCTTTGTCAGTGCATTGTATATTTTGTCAACCTTAGGAGGTGAGTTTATTCCTTCTTTGGAGGAAGGTGACTTTGCAGTAGATACGAAAGTACTCCAAGGCAGTAATTTAACAACGACCATAGCAAGTACACAAAAAGCCGTTCACATCTTGGTCTCTCAATTTCCCGAAGTAGAAAAAGTAGTAACCAAAATTGGGAATAGTGAAGTTCCTACGGATCCTATGCCAATGGAAGCAGGAGACATGATGGTCATCTTAAAAGACAAAAAAGAATGGACCTCTGCTTCGTCTTTCCCGGAGCTAGCAGAAAAAATGACACAAGCATTGGAAGAAGTACCCGGAATAACGGTTGGATTTCAGTTTCCTGTGCAAATGCGCTTCAATGAATTGATGACAGGGGCACGACAAGATGTTGTAGTCAAGGTATTTGGTGATAATTTAGACACTTTAGCGACTACTGCCAATCAGATTGGACAAATCATCAATACAATTCCCGGTGCAGCTAACCTCTATGTGGAACCCATTACCGGCATGCCTCAACTTCTCATTGAATACGATCGTGCAGCCATTGCTCGTCATCGCTTGTCGATAGGGGAAATCAACCGCATTGTCAATACCTCATTAGCAGGGCAAAGCGCAGGTGTGGTTTATGAAGGAGAAAATAGATTTGATATGGTGGTCCGCATGGAAGAAAAAAGCAAAAAAGACATCCAACAAATCCGCTATATTTTGATTCCCACACCCGCAGGGATACAAATTCCCCTGAACCAACTCGCCCGTGTTGAAGTCAAAGAAGGTCCGAATCAAATTCAACGCGAAAATGCACAGCGTCGTATTTTTGTTGGTTTCAATGTAAAAGGTCGCGATGTTCAGAGTATTGTGGAAGAACTACAGCAAAAAGTAGAAGCAAAAATCACCTTACCCACAGGATATCGAATTACTTATGGTGGACAATTTGAAAACTTAAATGAAGCCAAAGAACGCTTAGCCATTGCAGTGCCTTTAGCCCTAGTACTAATCTTTATTTTGCTCTTCTTTGCCTTTAGAGATATCAAAGAGTGTTTGATGATTTTCACGGCTATTCCGCTTTCTATAATTGGAGGAGTCTTTTTACTAGCCTTGCGTGGAATGCCTTTTAGTATTAGTGCCGGCGTTGGATTTATTGCGCTATTTGGCGTTGCTGTGCTCAATGGAATCGTCTTGATTGCCGAATTCAATCGCTTGCGAAAATCAGGTATTACCAACATTGTTTACGTTGTAGTACGCGGTGCAAAAAGTCGTTTGCGTCCTGTATTAATGACTGCTTCTGTTGCTTCCTTTGGGTTCCTTCCCATGGCACTGAGTAATGGTGCTGGAGCAGAAGTACAACGTCCACTCGCAACTGTTGTAATTGGAGGATTAATTTTAGCCACTTTTTTAACGTTATTTATTTTGCCTTTACTTTATATTACCTTCGAACAGAAGCTCCATTTCTCTTTCTTGAAAAAGAAAAAAGCTAGCGTTCTAACAGCAATTACTTGCCTAGCACTGGCAACAGCAGGTCCTGTAGTTGCACAAACCCCTATTGGACTAACCGAGGCGTTGGATCAAGCAGTAGCAAACAACAAAATGATTCGAACTGAACACTTGCGAACTGCCTTTGCCAAAGCCTTTATTCATACCTCAACCGATCTTCCGCAAACGGCAATTTCGGGTGAATTTGGACAGATTAACGGTCCTTATACCGACAATAAATTTACCATCAGTCAAGATATTGCTTTACCAACCGTGTACAGCAAACAAAAAAGCGTTTATTCCAAAGCATGGCAAAAGAGTATTTTCGAACTATCACTCAAAACCACGGAGGTAAAACGAGAAGTCACTCAAAACTTCTATGACTACTACTATTGGAGTGAAAAAGAAGAACTACTGCAGCAAGCCGATAGCTTGTACACGAGTTTCTATACCAAAGCTACGTTGCGCTTTACCAAAGGAGAAAGTACGATTTTGGAACAAACTACCGCAAAGAATCAATTGGTTAAAATTCAAATGCAACTGGCTGAAGTGGTTCAAGCGAAAAGTTTAGCCCAACTACAGTTAAAATACTTGCTGAATACCGAAGAAGACATCTTGCCAACATTGGTTGCTCAAAAAATGGAGTTATCCACATTAGAACAGCATCTCAACGATAATCCGCAATTAAAAATAGCAGAGCAAAACAAAGAACTGGCAGAGGCACAAACCAAATTAGAGCGATCAAAGCTCTTACCTACCCTACAACTCGCCTATAACAACAGCAGTTTTATGGGATTGGCAGCCAATGAAGTATACTATGATCGAAAAGATCGTTTTCACGCTTTTCAAGTAGGACTGACGTTGCCTTTATTTGATTTTGGACAACGCGGTAGAATTCGCGCTTCCAAACAAGCAGAAGACTTGGCCACAGCAGAACTGGAACTCACCCAACAAAACGTACAGAACCGTTATCAACAACTGTTGATAACCCTTGAAAGTAGTCAACAAATATTGACAAGTTATGAACAACAAGCACCGAAAGGAGCTGCTGTAATTATGCAAACGGCAGAACTGCAATTCATCAACGGGGCAATTAATTACTTGGAATATGTGCTCTTGACCAATCAAGCCTTGGAATTATTGAGTAACTATTTCGATGCACTCAAGACGTATAATGACACCGTGATCCAAATTAATTACCTAACTTCAAATAACTAAGACCATGTTTACACCACATAAAACCAGCTTTCGCTTCGCATTCATCGCCCTTTTACTGGCACCGATGTTACTTTTTACCCAATGTAAAGGAGAAGCTACCCAAGAAGAAGAATCAACTGTACAGGAAGAAACGGATCTTGTACAATTGTCCGATGCACAAATGAAACACGTCGATCTGCAAACCACACAGATCCAAGAACACAACATTGCAACGGTTTTGAAACTAAATGGAAAAATTGATGTTCCACCTCAAAATTTAATATCCATTACCAATCCACTGGGAGGCTATATCAAGCAAACCAAACTCATGCCGGGAATGCAGATCAAAAAAGGAGAACAAATTGCCCTGATGGAAGATCCGCGTTATATTGAGTTGCAACAGAATTACTTAATTGCCAAAGACAAATTTCAATTTGCTCAATTGGACTATCAACGTCAGAAAGACTTAAACGCAAGTCAGGCCAGCAGTGACAAGGTGATGCAACAAGCGCAAGCAGAGATGAATGCACAGCGCATTACCATGCATGCATTAGGCCAACAGCTTAGCTTAATTAATATTAACCCCAATACACTGACGCATAATACCATCAGTAGATCCATTGCTATTTACAGTCCAATCAATGGTTTTGTGAGTAATACCTATGTCAATATTGGCAAATACGTTACCCCTTCTGATGTGTTATTTGAACTCATTGATCCTTCAGATATTCACTTGAATTTAAAAGTATATGAAAAAGATCTTGATAAGCTAGAAGTAGGACAACGTGTGGTGAGTTTTACCAACAACAATCCCTCAAAAAAATACGAAGGCGAAATTGTATTGATCAGCATGGATGTCAACGTAGAAGGAACCTCAGAAGTTCACTGTCATTTTGAGCATTTTGAAAAAAACCTGTTACCTGGGATGTATATGAATGCCGAAATTGATACCCATTCTGCCCAAACCAAAGCCTTACCAGAAGAGAGCGTTGTGTATTTTGAAGCCAAGCATTTCGTTTTTATCGAAGTGAGTAAACAAACCTATCAAATGGTCCCTGTTGAGATTGGCGAAACAGAAAACGGTTTTACAGCGATTCGCAATGCAGCGTCCCTAACGGGTAAGACCATTGTCTCGAAAGGAGCGTACACCCTACTGATGAAACTCCGTAATACGGAAGACGAAGAGTAAAAAAAAGTCCAGCACTAGGCTGGACTTTTTTTATGGTTTTATCGTGCAGTAAATCGTTTTGGAACAATCTCCTCCTTTTACTTCAATTGAAAATTCATAAGGCTTATCACCGTAATAGCGATTCGTTTGAACAAGCAAACGCCCATCCTCTATTTTCCGCACCGTATAGTGTTCCGTACTATAACTATTAACGGGACGTTCCTCATAGATATAGCCATGCTCACCAACTTTCCCTACCTCAATCTTTTGGATAAGGTAAAAAGGTTTAGGCGTAACCTCTACGTATTGCTGTCCTCCTACATTGGGGAAGGTTAATTTCTTCTGACTTACTTTAGTCGATACCTTACAATCTGGTTCTCGTTCCCAGAGATCAACACATCCCGTCAGCAAAAAAACACCGACAATAAACAATACCGCCTTTTTAACTCGTGTGTACATAGGAATCTTTCTAAAAACAAACCCAAAAGTAAAGCTAAATCACCACCTGTGAAAGTAAATTCATCCACACAGCAATCGGTTTATACTTGGACGAGTAAAAACAACAAATAATCGCGTTGATGACTATAAAAAAGAATAAATGACAGGGTAACATACAAATCCGATGATGAATATAATTTATCATCTCTTTTATAAAAGAATTAGAATAAATCTAACGCACGGATTCAAATCCGCACGATCGGGTTTACACCTACTCCTGTACCTACCTTCCCGCTTAGGCCACCTAAAATTCCTCTTTTAATTTCTGCCATAATTTACCTTGTTTACTGTTTACTATTTTTTTACCATCGTGCTGTGCTATTCACAAGCTAAATGAATAAACTACAAACCTACATCAGTCGAAATTAACCTGCAATATCCCCTTTCCTTATATGGCAAAAAAAAGCTCAAATGGCTTTATTTGCTCCTACACAAACAACACAAACAGCTGTTATTCAGTCATTTATCTTGTTTGGTTTTAGTTTTGTTTGGGTCTTCTTCGGTAAACATGCGTATTTACGGGGGATTCCCCCCCATTTACCGAAGGTGACTCGAACAAAACCCGAACAAAACCCAATCCGCTGGCGTGGATTTAAATACATATTTTAATCCAACGCACGGATCAAATCCGCGCGATCGGTTTATACTTGGACGAGTAAAAACAACAAATAATCGCTTTGATGGCTATAAAAAGGAATAAATGATAGGGTAACATATAAACCCTTTTTTTATTTTTGCACAATTAAAATAGTACACGAGGCCAATCGCCATTTTTCGTTGTCTTTGATGTCATCTACTCATTACTAATTCAATCCATCCCATGTACAAATTCATTAGCAGCATCATTTTACTTGCTTTTACCTCCTTGACCTATGCACAATCCGACAAATTAAAGGTTGAAAAGCTACAGGACAACATCTATATTTACGTTACCTATCAAATGTATAACGGTATAGAATATTCATCTAATGCGTTGTATATTTTGACTGATGAAGGAGCGATTCTCATTGACACACCCTGGGACAAAGAACAGAATGATCCTTTGGTAGAACACATCAAAAAGCAGCACAATAAGGAAGTAAAATGGGTCATTACCACACACTTTCACGCAGATCGATCTGGTGGATTAGACTATTTCAGAAAAGCAGGAGCAGAGACTTATACATATGCTCTAACGAATGAGATTCTCAAATCAAGAAATGAGCCTCAGGCGGAATTCACTTTCGGAAAGGAAAAGCATTTCACTTTTGGTAAAGAAGAAATCGTTGTTTACTTTTTAGGAGAAGGACACAGCAAGGATAATACAGTAGTGTGGTTTCCGAAGGAAAAAGTTTTATATGGCGGTTGCTTAATTAAAAGCGCGGAGGCCACAGACATTGGTTTCATTGGAGATGGAAATACCGACGCTTGGCCTGCAACAATTGAAGCCGTTAAAAACAAATTTAAACAAGCAAAAACAGTAATTCCAGGACATGATAACTGGAATCAAGAAGGGCATATTGAGAATACGGAACGCATTTTATCCGCTTATCATGCACTAAAATAAAAAAACAAGTAACAATTCTACTATAAACCAATAAGCTTAAGATTATTAACAGCAAATAGCTTGTGTTGAAGTTTTTAATCTTAAAGTCTTTTATTACTTTTGCAGTATGGCAAAACAAGATGATATTTTTAAGAATGTTATTTCGCACGCAAAGGAGTATGGATATATTTTTCCATCAAGCGAAATATACGATGGTTTGAGTGCAGTATATGACTATGCTCAAAACGGTGTAGAGTTAAAGAGAAATATTAGAGAGTACTGGTGGAAATCCATGGTACAAATGCACGAAAATATTGTAGGAATTGATGCCTCAATCTTTATGCATCCAACCACTTGGAAGGCTTCAGGTCACGTTGATGCATTCAATGACCCTTTAATTGACAATAAAGACAGTAAAAAAAGATATAGAGCAGACGTTTTAATTGAAGACTACTGTGAAAAATTACACCAAAAAGCATTAAAAGAGATTGAAAAAGCGAAAAAACGCTTTGGTGAGTCTTTTGATGAAGAACAGTTTATCGCTACCAATCCACGTGTTGTAGAGTATTACGCAAAGAAAAAAGAAATCTTAGCGCGTATGGCTCACGGATTAGATACAGGAGATTTAGCTGATGTAAAAGCGCTAATCGAAGAGTTGGAAATTGCTGACCCAGATACAGGTTCTAAAAACTGGACGGAAGTACGTCAATTTAACTTGATGTTCGGTACAAAATTAGGAGCTTCTGCGGATACAGCGATGGATCTTTATTTGCGTCCAGAAACAGCACAAGGTATTTTCGTTAACTTCTTAAACGTTCAGAAAACAGGACGTATGAAGATTCCTTTTGGTATTGCACAAACAGGAAAAGCATTCCGTAACGAGATTGTTGCGCGTCAATTTATCTTCCGTATGCGCGAATTTGAACAGATGGAAATGCAGTTTTTCGTGAAACCAGGAGAAGAAATGAAATACTACGAGTATTGGAAAGATACCCGTCTAAAATGGCATTTATCCTTGGGAATGGGAGCGGAAAATTACCGTTACCACGACCACGAAAAATTAGCGCACTACGCTAATGCAGCTACCGATATCGAATTCAACTTCCCATTCGGATTTAAAGAATTAGAAGGAATTCACTCGCGTACAGATTTCGACTTAAAAGCACATGAACAATTCTCTGGTAAGAAGTTGCAGTTTTTCGACAACGAAACCAACTCATCTTATGTTCCTTATGTAGTAGAAACATCGGTAGGATTGGATCGTATGTTCTTATCTGTTTTCTCTAAATCTCTACAAGAAGAAACTCTAGAAGACGGAACAACGAGAACGGTATTAAAATTACCAGCTGTATTAGCACCAACAAAAGCGGCTATTTTCCCATTGGTAAAAAAAGATGGTTTACCAGAAATTGCGCAAGCAATTATTGAAGACTTGAAATGGGATTTCAATGTGGCATATGATGAAAAAGATGCAGTAGGACGTCGTTACCGTCGTGCTGATGCTTTGGGAACTCCATTCTGTATTACTGTGGATCACCAAACATTAGAAGACAAAACAGTGACCATCCGTCACCGCGATACGATGAAACAAGATCGCGTGGCAATTGCCGATCTTCGTAACCTCATCAATGAAGAAGTTTCCATGAGAAACTGGTTAAAGAAAATGATCTAAAAATTTAGCTCATAATAACGAGAGGGTGTCCCAAAAGGACACCCTCTTTTTTTGTTAACCTACGGCTTGAATAGGGAGATAGATTCATCGAACACCAAAACAAAAGTAAACTCAATGAGATAAAGGAGCAATGGGGGCGATTAATCGCTTCCAACTCATTACTTCTAGTCCATACGTTTAAAAACGTATAAAAATTAAAATAAAAAGACTTTTTAAATGTTTTAATTTAATAAATTTATAATAATTAACATATTTAAAAATTGACTATGAAAAAAATTGTATTATTCGCCTTATTTGCTTCCCTCGCTTTAGGCTCATGTGGAGACAAAACAAAAGATGCTGACCAAACGGCAACAGCGTTGGTCGCTAAACCAACGCCACCCACAGCCGAAGGAACGCTTCGCGTGCTCTTTGTAGGCAATAGTCATACCGAATACTTCGCTAGTTTTCCCCAAGTTCTCGAAGCCTTAGCCAAAGAAAACAGCAAACCGCTTGAGGTAAAGAAACTAGTTGAAATGGGAGTAAGCCTTGATCGCATTCTCGCTTCCAACAAAAAAGAAGCGGATAAAGTCTTCAGTGCCACTGATGCTGATGGCAACTATTTTGATTTCATCATCCTACAAGAATCAACACCTGTAGCTATTCAAGATTTAGAGGATTATAAAGCAAACGTAAAAACCATACACGATTTAGCGACTAAAAACAGTCCGGAGGTCGCTACGTATATTTACGGGCTAACTGCTCCTTTTGAATACAATGGGGCCGATTATAAAGAGTACCAACCGATCTTACAGGAAAATGGCGTAATCGTGGCTCAATCCATACCCAATACAGGATATTTGAATTTCTCCGCTGTATTGGGTGCTGCCTATCAAGGGAAAGAAGGCTACATTCCCATTGTTGAGGGAAAGGATCAATTGCGCTTTACGGATAGTTCACATCATATGTTGAATGATGCTGTATTTGTAAACAGCATCGTCCTCTATCAAACGCTATTTGGAGAAACGCCAAAAATACCCCAACAATTACCTTTGAGCACAGGTACTGCTGATCATGATGGCATCAAAATAATGGATGTCGAAAAAGGAGTAAGTAATCCTGATGCTTTGCTTAAAATTGCTGCAAATTTCAAATAAACCGATTACTGGTAAAAGCAGGATTCGTCCTGCTTTTACTTCTTTATCTGGATTTATCCCTAACACCAGGTCTTTTCTTAATGTAGGTTAAGCACATATCCCTCAACAGAACCGTATTTTTGTATCATTGATAATCACAAAATATAAACCATATGAAAAAAATAGTTTTACTCGTTGTAGCTGCCTTATTTTCAGTTACTTCATTTGCACAAACAAAATGGAATGTCGATCCTATGCACTCCTTTTTAAACTTTTCGGTTAAACACTTAGGCATCTCCTTTGTAGATGGTCGCTTTGACAAATACGAAGGTACTTTTGTAGGCAACCCAGAGGATTTAACAAAAGGTACATTCAATTTTACAGTTGATTTAAACAGTATCAACACCAGTGTAGAAATGCGTGACAATCACTTAAAATCAGCTGACTTTTTTGATACGGCAAAATATGCTACAATGAAATTTGATAGCAAGTCAATCAAAAAAACAGGCAAAGATAAATACGAATTAGTAGGAAACTTAACAATCAAAAATATTACCAAACCGGTAACCTTTCAATTGACTTATGGTGGTTTATTGGCAGATGATGGAAATGGGAATACAAAACTAGGTTTTCAAGCCAAAACAACGATCGATCGCTTTGACTACGAGGTAGCTTATGACCCAACAGGTCAAGCCATTGGAAAAAACGTTGATATTACGGTAAACTTAGAATTTAGTAAGGCTAACTAATCCTTTATAATACCTTCAAATGAAAAAGGCTTGCGCTAGTAGCAAGCCTTTTTTTATATTTCTTCATTGTCAATCACAACTAGATTATATGCAACATGCTGTACGGCAGCCTCGCGAATCCGATCTGCTACTTTGGATACAGGAACGGGCTTATACGATGTAAATAACCCTAGTCGATTGAGAAACTTCAAGATCTTTACTCCCCATTCTTCTCCTTTGCGATCGGAATTAGGGCGAATGAGTGAACTTGGGCGAATGATAATCGTTCGATTAAAATGCAATTGCGCAATCGCTTGTTCAATGCGACCTTTAAGGTAGAGATAAAACACTTTGCTGTGGTAATTGGCCCCCATAGAAGAGACTAAAACAAACGTTTGTACTGATTTTGCTTTACAGTATTTAGCAAATTGTACGACATAGTCATAGTCAATATGCCACTGATTTTCCTTACTTCCCGCTTGTTTTTTGGTGGTTCCCAGACAGCTGAATGCAACATCTCCTTCGATCAAGTGATGCCACTCATTCATTTTTTCAAAATCTACAACGTGGCAAATCAGCTTGGGATGTTGGATATCCCAAGAGCTTCGTACGAATATTTCGACAAAATGATAGCGATCATCACACAGCAGTTGACGCACTAATACTTTTCCAACGGCTCCAGTAGCCCCAATAATTACAGCTCTCATAAAAGTAATTTACAAAAAAAAATAATGCGACTGCTTTCTTTTTTAGTCGATTCTCTTCTTATTTGTTCACTGAATGCGGTGCAAGCATGTGTTTTGGATCCAATAATTCATCTAGTTGTTCTTGAGTCATCAGTTGATGAGCGAGAATTAATTCATAGACTCCTTTACCTGTTTCAAGTGCTTCTTTCGCTATTTTTGTACTTGCTTTATAACCAATATAAGGGTTCAATGCCGTTACGATTCCAATACTGTGCAACACTTGTTCCTTCGTATGGGTTGCATTGGCTTGAATCCCAGTAATGCACTTTGTTGTTAGGGTATCCATGGCTTGGCTCATCCATTGCATGGATTCCATTAAGCTGTGTACTAATACAGGTTCCATCACGTTTAATTGCAATTGAGCTGCCTCAGAAGCCATTGTAATAGTCATATCGTTTCCGATTACCTTGAAACAAACTTGATTGACTACTTCTGGAATCACGGGATTAACTTTCCCTGGCATAATAGAAGATCCAGGTTGCATGGCAGGCAATTGAATTTCTGCCAATCCCGTACGAGGACCAGAAGACAACAGGCGTAAATCGTTACACATTTTGGACACCTTGATAGCCACTTTTTTTAGCGCATTAGAATACGCCACTAATCCACTGGTATCTGAAGTTGCCTCAATGAGGTTAGCTGCTGAAATAACAGGCTGTTGCATAAGTGCACCCAAATTTTCTGCGCAAAGTGTTGCATAACCAGGAACGGCATTTAATCCCGTTCCAATAGCTGTTGCCCCCATATTGATTTCCAAAAACGAATGGCTTGCCTCCTCTAACTTACCAATTTCTCGTTCTAAGGTAAAGGCAAAAGCTCCAAATTCTTGACCTAACGTCATGGGAACAGCATCTTGTAATTGGGTACGTCCCATTTTAAGCACCTCTTTAAACTGCGCTTCTTTTTCTTTTAATGCAGCAACTAAACGAGTTAGACTTGCCACAACTGCTTGATTCATTTCAAATAATGCAACTTTAAATGCAGTAGGATAGGCATCATTAGTCGATTGTGAAAGGTTCACATGATCATTCGGTGAACAATATTGGTAGTCCCCTTTTTCGTGTCCTAAAAGCTCTAAAGCACGATTGGCGATAACCTCATTGGCATTCATATTGGTCGATGTTCCCGCTCCACCTTGAATCATATCAATAGGAAAATCACTGTGAAATTGCCCTGCTACTAATTCTTTACACGCCGTTTCAATAGCTTGATAAATGGATTTTTCTAATAGATTGAGTTCAAAATTTGTTTTCGCTGCAGCCCATTTTACTAGCGCTAAACCTCTAATAAAAGCGGGGTAATTTGCTAATTTCTGTTGAGAAATAGCGAAGTTTTCAATCGCTCGTTGCGTTTGTACGCCGTAATAGGCGTCAAGAGGAACCTCAATTTCCCCAATTAAATCGCTTTCAATTCTAGTTTTTTTCATCTCTTTTTTTTATTCTTTTTCGATTCCTTATATGTAGTAGATTCTACGTTGTATTTAATACAAAAAATCCTATTCTTCAAAAGTGCCAGCTACATAGTATAATTTTCCTCCTAAAAGCTCGAAAGTAGAATGTTCATCATGCTGGTGTTCCACGCCCGACTGATCTCTAAAAGACGCGCGAAACGTCACAGTTGTAGCCGTTGCTTCTTTTATTTTTAATCCCAACCATTGATTTTCCTTTGCCCATTGTAAGATTGACTTTTTACTGTACAGATGGCGCGTACGCGGATGTGTTGTATCAATTAAGTAGTTCGCATTAGCCAAGACATAAGCTGTATAACGAGAACGCATTAGCGCTTCTGCGGAGATTGGTTGTTGTTGGCCTTTTAACAAGGGCAAGCAACACGCTTCGAGTGTATGTTCACTTCCACAAGGACACATCATCTTCTTACTGTTTTATTTTTTCTTGGAGATCCTCCACAATTTTTTGCATCTTGGCCAAACGAACCAAAGCGTCGTCCTTGGTTTCAACATCTATCATACGCTGTAATTGTTTGGTAATTTCAACGGCGAATGCTTGGGCAATGTCGTGTTTTCCCTGCTCTATCAGCTGCATCAATTCAAGTATTGCTTTCTCCATACTCTTTCTTCTAATTTCATATACTATACAAAGATATTGGTTGTGTTGATTTAAACTGGCTTTTTATTTGTGTTATTTTCGAGAAACGCCTCCTCGCCCATGTTACAAGACGTACTCCATCTCTTTTTACCACATTACTGTTGTGGTTGTTCCACTTTACTTTTGCAACAGGAAGACCTACTTTGTGTTAGCTGTCGCACGTTCCTGCCCTTTACGGATCAGCATCGCCATACCCCAAACGAAGCACTCAATAAATTTTATGGCAAAGTAAAAATCAACCATGCTAGCTGTATGTTGTACTATACCAAAGAAGGAATTGTATCGCGTTTACTCCATCAATTGAAATACAACAACCAGCCTAAAATTGGCTATACCTTGGGAAGAATGTATGCCGAACTCCTTGCAGAAACGGCTCATTTGGATACTGTTGACTATCTCATTCCCGTGCCTATGCACAAGAGAAAACAACGCCAACGGGGCTACAATCAAGTCGACGGATTTGCTGATGCGCTCGCTTATTATTTTGGAATTCCCGTAAATAGAACCTTGCTTACCAAAATAACACATACTCCGTCTCAAACAACCAAAACCTTTCAAGAACGCATCAAGACAAAAATCACAACCTTTTACCTTGGCGATTCTTCTTCTTTTACTGGAAAACACTTGCTTTTATTAGACGATATTTTAACCACGGGAAGCACATTGGAGACCTGCGCCAAATTATTGCTTCAAATACCTGGGTGCAAGGTGAGTATTTTGTGTTTAGCATACACAAAATAAAGTTTTTACGGGTTGATATTTTCTAAGTAAAAAATATAATTGTTACTTTGTCTTTTCAAAACAAAACTATGTCTAAGTTTCGTCTATATTTTTTTACTTGTTTACTCATTTTATGTGTAACTTGTTTTTCCAATTGTGCTAAGAGAGGTTTTATATCAGGGGGTCCTATGGATACCTTACCTCCCGTTGTATTAAAGAGTTATCCTGAAAATTATTCCATCAACTTTGATAAAGAAGTGATCAAAATCGAATTTGATGAATTCATCAAATTGAAAAACATCACCCAGAATTTGATTGTTTCTCCACCGTTGAAAAACAATCCTGAAATTCAACCGATGGGAGGACCTAAAAAGGAATTAACCATCCAGCTTAGAGATACTTTGCTCCCAAATACCACCTATAGTTTCAACTTTGGAGACGCTATTATTGACAATAATGAAGGTAATGTATTACCTCAATTTAAGTATATATTCTCTACGGGAACCTATATCGATTCCTTAAAACTAGAGGGAACAATACAATCCGCTCATCAACTGAAAACGGACAATTTTGTCAATATTATGCTTTATGATGCCAAAACATTCAAAGACTCAACGGTTTACAAAGAAAAACCGCTATATATCACCAATACCTTGGATTCTCTTACTACTTTTTCGATTGAAAATATTAAGGCAGGCACGTATTATTTAGTGGGATTGAAGCAAAAGACCAACAATTATAAATTTAATCCGGAACAGGATAAAATTGCCTTTATTCAAGACTCTATTGTCATTCCAACAGAGGACAAATACAATTTGGTGCTTTTTAAATCTGAGGAGGCATTTGTTGCTAAACGACCTGCTCAACTTTCAGAGAACAAATGGTATCTTCCTTATATCGGCAATAGTAAAGGGACACAAGTAAAGGTGTCTAAAAATGATAGTTTAATTCGCAGTGTATACACGCCTTTGGAAGGCAAAGACACCCTTCAAGTTTGGTTTCCAAAAGTTGTGGCAGATTCCTTGCACTTTACGGTAACCAACGAGGATTACGCTGAAACTTTTACGGTGCGTCCTCGTGCAAAAATGAAAGAGATTGACACCTTAAAAATCAGTGCTAAAAACAGTATCATTGACTTTAAGGAGGATTTCGCCTTAAAAATGACAACACCGCTTGGTCAGGTGAACAAAAGTCTAATCAACATCATCAATAAAGACTCCCTTCCTGTTTCTTTTGAGGTTCAAGAAATTGCAGCGGAGCAAAAAATAGTTTTGCTCTTCGAAAAACTGCAAGAGGAATTATACAATATTCAACTGATGCCTGAGGCGATAACCGATTTTTTTGGACAAGGTAACGATTCCCTTCAATATACGTTAAAGACAAATAAACACAGTGATTATGGGAACTTAAATCTGAATTTAAGTGACGTTAAACGCTACCCTATTATTGTAGACCTGATCGATGAGCAGGAGAAAGTGTACTTCACACAAGTGATCCAAGAGCCTCAGACTATTGTGTTTGATTTACTCCCACCACGCAAGTACTTTGTTCGCGTGATTTACGATGACAATAAAAATGGTCAATGGGATACGGGATATTACTGGGATAAACGCCAACCTGAAGAAACCTTTTACTCCAAAGAAGCCATCGATTTACGCGCCAATTGGGATATCAATCAGGACATGAGTCTAGCGGAATAACGCACCGCTAGCCCCCTTTTTATTTCTCTAATTTCTTAAACGCTCGATAACAGATAAAAGAAACCAACAGGCCTACAACAACAAGTACTGCCCACAGCATAGTATTCATCTGCTTTGCCTTAGCCTCCTTTGCCCTTTGTTCCTTTAGATCATCTAGGAGAACCTGAACGTCAAAGTCATGTGTTTTAACAGTAGGCAATATTGCGGGAATTTCATTCTTGAAATATTCAATATCGTACTGAGGAACGTCTTTCGTTGAAGTATTGACTTCTACTGTATAATGGGTATGTGCATCGAGATATGCCGTAGCAAATCGCGTTAAAGAATACGTTTGAACAGATATAATGTCCAGTGGAATATTACTGCCATTATCAATCTCAATATAAGGATTGCGAACCAACACATCATCGAGAATCCATTCATTGCGCTGTTTAGATGACAGCGTAAAAGGCACGGCTACTTTTGTAATTGAATCTCGCAAGACTGCCTTGCGGTAATAATCACGAGGTGCGGCGATCTCAAAGACAATTTTATTGAGTATATAGCTCAAATCCTGCGCAACAAAGGATACTGTTGTTTTCTTGTCCTTCGCACCAAGGGTACTCTTGTCATAGCGCAACTGCGTTGGGCTAAACTGTCCATAGGTCTTTGTCCCCACAATCGTACTAACCTTATTTACTTTTAGTGGTGTTGTTTGATTGTTTATCAACTCCATCTCATAGTATAAATAACGCCCTTCGGGAAGGGATACAAATAACGTTTCTTCCTCTCGTTCGGACGAAGCGTAGGTATAAATCGGTGTTTTTTGTTTGACAATAAACCACTCTTGCTTATCGTTACTTCCTTTCACCGAAGCACTTAGCGCAACATCGGCTTTATTTATTGTAATATAGAAATCCGTTATTTTCTTTTTTTCGGGATTGTGAATGACAAAGCGATTGATGCTATCTCGCTCAACGCTATCTAGTACAGGATGATCAACAATCTTCGTTTCATTCGCTGTTGGCTGTACCGCTCTGATAAAATAGGGAACCTCCATGCGATTGCCTTGTTCTTGCTGAACAATACGAAGATTCGTTCCCTTTGGCTTTGCATTACCGACTAATCGATGATCCAATTCAATGTTATAATATCCACTTTCTTGTACAGGAGCCAGATCTGCCTTGTAGATTTTCTCTTGTGCATATCCCGATGGCACACTTAGAAAACAAGTACTTCCCATCAAGAATAACGCAATCGCCTCTCTCTTTGTCATGTGTAATTCTTTTGATCTCAATTTAAAATACCTTATGCTGGTGTGTGCAAATCCTTATCCTCTTTATTTTCTTTGTCCTTTAGCAACAATTTAATGCGCTCTAAAAGGAAAGATACAACTAAAAGAATAATACCCAGCACAACAAATGAAGCGATCTTTCCCCCTTGGTTCATACGCCAAACATCGTATAAATAGAACTTCAATACAATAATACCAAAACTGATAAGCGATAATTTTCTCAACTCTGCTTTCTCTTTGTTGATACCAACAATCATCAGCAACATAGCCATTAATCCCCACAGAATTGGATACCCATAGGCATGCACATCGCCCAATATCACTTTATACGTTTCTTCTGTACTCCTGATCCAAATCACGAGATTATCAAGTTCTACAGAAGATAACAATACTAAAGAGCCGAATAAAAACGCATGTACCCATTTATACGATTGATCTTTAAGCAGGTGAATTTGACGGTAAAGTCTAAAGTAGAAATAGATAAAGGCGCCAATGCCCAACAGGTGTAAGCTAAAATAGCCTGAATTATATTCGCCATAGTAGAAAATATCTTTTCGCAAAGCAACAACTGCAATGGTAAATAGCAACAACAATAGACCTGATACAACGAGCGCAATGGAGTAAAACAGCTTGGTCATTTGTTTTTTGTATAAGGTAACATAAACGGTAGCAAACACGAGGGTGTATACAACTAAGCTCAAAAATTTGTATAGTCCATCAGTTACAGCTCGATGGGGATACTCAATACGAGTTGCGACCTGATAGGAAATTTCCAAAAACCCGATCCCATATGCTATGACAAGTAAAAGAATAGCAAGTACTTTGTGTATTTCACCACTTGTTGGTTGTTGAATCCCTTTTAAGCCAATCGTTTCTTCTTCCTGTATTGGTTTTTTGGCAGCAACCGTATAGATGAAGAAAAAGGATAAGAGCATAACTATACCGGTTACCGTATATTGATTGATCATAATAGGCAATACATCTAGTAACACGTTTTTATCTTCTTCAAGGTTATACACCAAGTTTGGTGTAAAATCACGAAGGTCCATCAAATAGGATAAAAGGGTAAGCACGCTGAGAATAATTGATCCAATTCGGAATAGATTCGCTTTGGTTCGCGTCCAGATCCAGAATAAGACACTCATCTCTACGGCCCATACAATAGTAATATACACCTTACTCAACTGTACTGGGATTGCTAAAGATACCAATCCGATGGTAATTGCTAAGAGGGTATAAATAAAATTTTTGTCAACTGCTGTTGTTTTAGTTCGCATTGTAAGCACAATGAATAGTGCATTAACGAGGGCCATTCCAATAATAATAACCCCTAAATAATTGGTACCTACACTATTTGCTTGCACCATAAAGAAACAGATCAAGGAGGTAAAGTTAACCACAGTGATGTACAACAACTGTCCGACATTTGATTTTTCTGCAGTAGTCTTGATATAGCGCAAGACTAACAAAACCATGAATTGCACAAAGAACAAGCTGATGAAAAATATAGCGCTAAACTGAATAGCTGTATTGACTTTGAGTATGATCCAAGAAAACAGGTACAAATAGGTCAATACATAGCTAAACTTATCCACAAGCAGCCATTTCTGGCGGACAGCCACAATAAGTACCCCTGTATTAAGCAAAAAGATATACGAGAACAACACCACGTGATTTCCATTGCCTGTACTAATTAAAAGAGGTGCTAACATCCCCCCAATAAAGGCAAAAATAGCGAGTTCTTGTCTCTTATATGCAAGGGATAAACCAACAGCCAATATCGTAATTACAATTAAAATAATAAAGGTTGTGGTTTGATTAAATATCTCATATTCTCGAAAAGCGAGCGTAATGGTCGTATAAAAAATAGCCAAACTTCCCCCCATGAGAACAGAAGAAAAGACGTGGTATTTTGCACTAAGTTTATGAGCAATTCCCGCAACGATACCGCCAACGACAACACCAAGAGCCACGCGTCCTATTTCGTTGATCCAATCTTGATCGATCGCATATTTTACAAAAAAACCAATCCCTAAGACCAAGGTAATTACCCCAATAGCATTGAGCCAGTTTAATTCTTTTATCGCTTTGACCAACTTGCTCTCTTGCGGTTCTTTTGGCACGTAATTCGCCCTAGGATTAACACCTTCTTCTGAATCAGCAGGCTGCATTTGGCTAGCAAAATCAGGTATAGGCGGAGGCATTGCAGTTGATTTTTGTTCCTCTTCAGGTTTAGTGATGATTTGCAAGGGCTCTGGAACAACCACTTCTTCTGCTAGTGGAGAAATAAGGGTTTCAACAGGATCAACCTCAATTGGCGGCGGAACGACAGCGGATTTCTCTTCTTCTGTAGCGATAGCTGCTGGTTTTTCGTCTTGCTGATTTCCTTTGAGCCTAGCGAGATCTACTTTTAAATGCTCTAGCGTTTCACGTAAACCGTGGACCATTCGATTCGATCGTTCAAGTTCTGTGTTGACCTTATCAAACTTAGTTGTCACTCTTATAAGCAACACAACTGCTACAACTAGCAGGATAAAAGATAGAAACTCCATAGGCTTACGCTTTAATGTACAAGAACAATTCACAAACTAGGTCAGTTAAGTGAAACCTCTTGGACTAATTACCAAAATTAACTAAAAAAACAACCGTTTTTACTCCCTAATGCTAGTGAATCTAGGTATTTTTTTTCATTTTTTTGTGCAAATAGAACGCAATCTCCCAACACCACTGCGTTTATAGCCCATCTTGCGAATCGTTAAAACCCAAAAGAAAAATAGTTAGCTTAAAAAGGATTACAACAGTAAAGAAAACCAACCAACACCCTATAATACCGATCGTTATATACTGAGTTAAAATACTATTAAAATAATTTTTCCACCTATTCCTGTTATACATTTGAGCTGTGAAAATTAAAATTTAATCCACGATGAACACAACAAAAATGATTGTAGCTACTGCATTTGTGACTATCACTTTTGCTTCTTGCAAAGAGACCACAGAAGCACCCGTAACAGAAGAAACAACAACGGAAGTAGTAGAGGCTATAGCTCCTCAAGCCACAGACACGAAAGCCTTAGTTGCTTCTTGGACACAACCCAACCCCATTAATGACAAAGAAGTACAAGGTTTCGAATTAAAAGAGGACGGAACAGCGGCTTCTATTAATATGGCTACCCTTAAAACCAATACCTGGTGGGTAGAAGGCGATCAATTGTTCTTGGAACAAGAGAGTATTGGAAACGGCACATCAAGTCTTGACACGGTATCCTACAAATATGAAGTAGTGGATAACACGACCTTACACCTTCTACAAGGCGACTCAAAAGATATCTTCACGAAACAGTAAAACAAACAAATTAAATAAAAAAAGCTACTCCATGGAGTAGCTTTTTATGTTGAAAACGACGTCACTTCTAGTAGAGCGTCTTAGTTTTTAATTTCAATTGCATCAGCATCTTTCAGAAAAGCAAATCGGTTTCTCGCTTTGTCTTGTGCAGCTTTATCCAAAACAACATAGCGAATCACCTCGTCTTCGAGAGGAGGAATCAAATACTGCCCCATATAATCAATGGCTTGTGAATGCCCAGTATATTGGTTGTTGTTTTGATCTTCTCCACAGCGATTAACTCCAATCACATAGCTCATATTTTCAATGGCACGCGCTTTTAAAAGCGTATCCCAAGCATAGATGCGCTGATCAGGCCAACTAGCAACATAAAGCAATAGATCATAGGCTTCTCCAACATTGCGGGCAAAAGCAGGAAAACGCAGATCATAGCATACCAGCGGGCAGATTTTCCATCCGTTGTATTCGATAATCAATCGATCGGCACCAGGTGCATAAACTTTCTCCTCTCCTGCAAGTGAAAATAAATGGCGCTTGTCATAAGTTTGAAACTCACCTGTAGGAAGAATAAAAAACAGGCGATTGAAAAATTGGTTGTCTTCCTTAATCACCACGCTCCCTGTTAACGCAAAATGATGCGTTTTACAGCACGTTTGCAGTTCTTGGATGAATGTATCTTCCATCGTCATAAAAACGCGCTCAGGATTCATCGTAAAGCCTGAGGTGAACATCTCAGGAAGCACCACCAAGTCCGTTCCTGCTTCGATATGATTCAACTTATTTTTAAAATAGGCGGTATTTTGTTTGACATCCTCCCAAACCAAAGGGGCCTGAATTAGTGCTAATTTCATACGCGAGTTTTAAGTACCTTCAAAAGTACAAAATATTATTGGGATGCTATTTTCCATTACACACGAAATCAACCCTTGTTTATCCTGAAAGTACAAACCAAAAAAAGGAGAAACGATCGTTTCTCCTCCTCTGTTTTTAATGATTTTCATGGGTGCAAAGTTCGCTGTACTTGGCTAATATTTGTTTAAAGAACACGAAATCTACTTCGCTTTTATATTCGATTTTAGCCCATCGCTTCGAAGATCCATTGGCCATTCTTTTAGCAATATACTCTTTCTTGGTTGCTTTAAAATCAGCCAGTGCTTGTTTATACTCTACTTTATAGTTTTTTGAATCAATATAGTTTTCTTGCAAATAATCATGGAAAGCCTTGCAATCCTTATCCATTAGCATCATATGTCTAGCAGTCTCGCGATCGGTTCTGCGATAAGCGGCATGGAAAAAGAAGAAGTAATCGGTTTTTGCTACTGGAAAATAAAAATGAGTAAAAATTAATTTCCCATTATCTAAAAACAACAGTTGGGCATACGGAACATCTTTATACGTGTTCAACGGAAAGAAATCAATAAAATACTTATCTGAAAACTCGTATTTTTTATCAAACTTTCTTACGCGAACAGGGTAATATACCGTAGACAATTTTTCATCCTTTTTATCGAAAACTTCGACTGAAACTACATCTCTAGATGAAACAGGACGATAGTCTTTTGCCCCTTCGCTCTTAAACTTAAACTCGTAAGGATCGGTATATTGAGAACCGAAAACGGTGAACTTCTCTCTAATTTTTCCTGTTTCTTTTGAACCATTTTTGAATGTAAGAACCGTTTTTCCATAATTTACATCTGTACCTGCGAAGCCGAGTTGTCCGTAAGATACAAAGGAAATACACAGCACGATCATTGTTAGTAGTAAGGTTTTCATTTGCTTTTAAACTTTTGTTAATAAAAACCAAATGTATGTTAATAGATTTTAATTTTAAAATTTTTATTACCTCAAAACATAAAAAATTAAACCATATTTTCCTTATTTCACGCACACTTTATCAATCGTTTTTTTACATTGAGATTTTCAAGCTAGTATCACCTATTCTTTTTTACAGCAAACTGAGGAAAACCAGAGGTTAAAAACACGTACATAAAAAAAGCAGAACTCATGGTTCTGCTTTTTCCTTTTTCAAAAAAATATTAAAATCTACTATAATGCAGCTTTAAGGTATTCTCTATTCATACGAGCAATATTCTCTAATGAAATACCTTTTGGACATTCAACCTCACAAGCACCTGTATTCGTACAGTTACCGAAGCCTAAAGCGTCCATCTCAGCGACCATATTCATCACGCGGTCTGTCGCTTCAACTTTACCTTGTGGCAACAAAGCAAACTGAGAAACTTTAGCCGAAACGAATAACATAGCTGATGAATTTTTACACGTTGCAACACAAGCTCCACATCCGATACAAGTTGCCGCGTCAAATGAACGGTCAGCATCGTGCTTAGGAATTGGAATAGCATTAGCATCTTGTGTATTTCCTGAAGTATTTACCGAAATAAATCCTCCAGCATGTTGAATTTTATCAAAAGCGGTACGGTCTACTACTAAATCCTTAATTACTGGGAAAGCTTTTGCTCTAAATGGCTCAATATAGATTGTATCACCATTTTTGAACTTTCTCATGTGTAACTGACAAGTAGTAACCCCTCTATCTGGTCCGTGTGCTTGTCCATTAATAAATAACGAACACATTCCACAAATACCTTCACGACAGTCGTGGTCAAATGCTACGGGATCATCCCCTTTCTCGATAAGCTCATTGTTTAACACATCAAGCATTTCTAAGAAAGACATATCAGGAGAAACATCGTTAATTTTATATTCAACAATTTTTCCTTGTTCTTTAGCGTTTTTTTGACGCCATATTTTTAATGTAAGATTCATCTGCATCGAATTTTTACAACAAGATATGATTCAAGAATCAATACCTCAATATTATTTATAACTACGAGTTACCAACTTAATATTT
>JASLHL010000153.1 GCA_030152225.1 Flavobacterium sp.
TGGGAATACTTGCTGTGTTTCTTCGCTGTTGCATTGGGTAAGGTACGAATGACAATTGCTGTTTGTTGTTGGTTGATCCACAGCGTGTGTAACTGTTCTACTGTTATCACACCGTCACCATTGGCTTGTATCTGAGGTTCAACCGTAAGGACTTGAGCGTAGAAAACGAAAGTTTTCAACGTATCGTTAATGCTGTAAAAATCGCGGGTAATATGTCCCAAACATTCCGTATGTGTACCGTGCCCGTGAGGATTAAAAGCAATGGTATTAAAATTAGTTGACGATTGTCCCTCGCTGACTTTTCCTATCCAATCCCCCATGCGAACAGGCTCAATAGACGGTTTGTCTAAATACCATGCAATGGGATTTTCATCGGTATTTGTCAGTGGAATAGAAATATCAATTGGCTGTGCAAAATCAACCGTATGGGTTTGATTGAGAATAGATAGGGTTGCTTTCAAGGTTTTATTTCAAATCTAACCAAAATAAATCAGATGCAATACCATCACTTAAAAATTTTCCTTTATCCGTTATGGTTAAAATGCCCTCCTGTTCGTTCATTAATCCCTCAGCGATAAAAGAGGCTGATTCTTGGATTAAATAGCGGTGATAATCCGATCCAAATTCCCGTAACACACGATCCAACTCAACGCCCCAAATCGTGCGCAATCCCGTCATAATATATTCATTATAGCGATCTGACAGTGAAAGTTCTTCAATCTCTGAAGGCAATTCTCCAGCTTCAATAGCTTTGATATACAGCGGATTATTAGCAATATTCCAACTGCGGTATTGGCCGTCGAAACTATGGGCAGAAGGTCCTATGCCCAAGTATTTTTTTCCTAGCCAATAGGCAGAGTTATTTTTAGAATAATACCCTGGTTTAGCAAAATTAGACAATTCATAATGGATGTAACCTTCTTGTTTTAGCTTGTCGATCAACAACATAAAATGCGCATGGGCTACTTCTTCCTTCGGACTGGGAACAACGCCTTTCTGAATGAGTTTATTCAAGGCCGTGCGTTCCTCTACTGTTAGGGCATAACACGAAATATGAGGGATTCCCAAATCTAAAATACGCTGTATGTTTTCTAACCAACGTGCATTGGATAAATTGGGAATACCATAAATCAAATCGATGGAAATATTATCAAAATACTGAATAGCTTCTTGTAAACACGTCACAGCCTCATGTGCATTATGTGCGCGGTTCATCATTTTGAGATCTTCTTCACCAAAGGATTGGATGCCAATACTCAGTCGATTGACTTTGGATTGTGCTAACCGCTGTATAGTCACAGTATCTAAATCATCGGGATTCGCTTCTAACGTAATTTCAGGTTGATGAACCACAACAAACAACTCATACACCTTATCAATCAGTGCATTAATTTCATCCACTTCGAGAATACTCGGCGTTCCTCCACCAAAGTAAATGGTTTCAATTGTTTCATTCCTTAGCTCTTCCTTACGCAAGGTTAGCTCTGTTTTGAGCGCCTCTAGCATGTCCTCTTTTTTCTTCAAAGAGGTTGAAAAGTGAAAATCACAGTAATGACAAGCTTGTTTGCAAAAGGGAATGTGAATGTAAATACCTGCCATTATTTCTTTACTCGATCTTGATTCTGTTTTACAAAAGCATCCCAACCGCTATAGGATTTACCAACAACCGTTTTCCCTGAATTAAAAAAGTGGCACACAGCTGCTGCCAATCCATCGGTACTGTCTAAGTTTTTGGGCAACTCTTTTAATCCCAACAATTGCTGAAGCATTTTGGCTACTTGTTCTTTACTTGCATTTCCATTACCTGTAATAGCCATTTTGATCTTCTTCGGTTCATATTCTGTAATGGGAATACCGCGCGAAAGTCCAGCTGCCATGGCAACACCTTGGGCGCGCCCTAGCTTTAGCATCGACTGTACATTTTTTCCAAAAAAGGGTGCTTCAATAGCAATTTCATCAGGACAATGGGTTTCAATTAACTCAATGGTACGCTCAAAAATTCGACGCAATTTAGTATAGTGATCGTCATACTTATTCAACTGTAATTCATTCAATTGAATAAATTCCATTTGCTTATTTACCACGCGAATAAGTCCAAACCCCATAATGGTAGTTCCTGGATCAATACCTAATATAATTCTATCTAGTGTCAAATTCTCTTTTTTTTCTTTTGTCATTCTCAACCCGAAAAATATGATTTACTTTGCGATGATGAAAATTGTATCCGACAAAACTAAGCAATTCCTTGTACTTCTACTTAAGATAATCGTCGTAAGTAGTGCATTTTATTATATCTATAACAAACTGTCTACTGACAATACTATAGATCTAGTCTTGCTCAAGACAGTTTTTGTTGATCCGCAACACAGGTGGTCCTTACTTGCTTTACTCTTTTTGACTTTTTCCAATCGATTCATCGAGATTTTAAAGTGGCAAAATTTAGCTTCGTTGATTCAGCCCATCAGTGTAGGACAGGCAACCAAACAAGTACTCAGTGCGTTAACCCTGGGTATTTTCACTCCGAATGGCATTGGAGAGTATGCGGGTAAAGCCCTGTATTTTGCCAAGAAAGATACAGGAAGGGTAATTTTTCTCAATATGTTGTGCAACGGAGTACAAGTCATTTATGCCATTTTATTTGGTTTACTTGGCTTAACAATTCTCAACTACACCCATCAATTTATTCCCCCTTACTACCTGTGGATACTCTATGGTATTGCCTTGACAATCCTTCTATTGCTCTTTTCATTGCGCCATTTGAGCATCAAGGGGTATTCGATGCATACTGTAATTCAGATGCTTCAAGAGATTCCCAAAAATAAGCACCGAAAAAACCTTTTTCTCGCCCTATTGCGCTATGCTTCTTTTACCCATCAGTATGTCATTCTATACTATTTATTTGGCGTAGATATCCCTTACTTTGATTTACTATGTGCCGTATCCGCTATTTACCTTTTAGCCTCGTCTTTACCTAATTTTCAGTTCTTAGAATTTGCAGTAAAAGGAAGTATTGCTATGTTTATCTTTACGGCTTTGGATGTCAATCAATGGGTGGTGGCTTTAGTGGCGACGTTGATCTGGC
>JASLHL010000236.1 GCA_030152225.1 Flavobacterium sp.
TTCCGGAGGACTCTACGGTTAAAACATGTCCTACGGAGGCTCTTTCGGGATCTATTTTTTCAATCGTTACGGCTTTATCGGCTAAGGCTCTGGTACTAACTGCCTCATTATCTAGATGTCGTTCTTCAATATTTTGAACATAAATGTGATTTTTTCTAATCGCAGCATCGACAATTTTAGTATAGGTGATTGTATTTTCTGCTATTTTTTCTCCAGTTACAGCCCCTGTATCTAATTTTGCTGTTCCGACGGCTTTACTTGCAATTGTTCGGGCATTTACGGCATTATCGGCTAGTTTAGCATTGTCTATCCCTTTATTGGCTACACTAATAGTTACATCCTGTAAAGCGGCTCTTTCACCACCAACGATGTTTATACCAGCTCCTTCTGCTATAGTTTTACCTGAACCCGCAATGGCATCATTGATACTTTTAAACTTAGCGGCTCCTTGTCCATCAGCAGTTAAAACCAAACCACTGCTAATGCCCGAAGTTCCTATTTTATCCTCTGTAATTTCTCTTGTATCAATGTGTTTATTTTTAATTCCTTTTTCAGCGACTTTAATTGTCAAGTTTTGCAACACGGCCTTATTATTTGCCGTTACCTCTAACGAGCTGTCCGAGGCAACTGTTTTTCCTTGTGTTGTGGCTAAATCAGCCAAAGTTTTAAAACTTGTGTTTCCGCTTCCATCAGCTGCTAATACTGCGCCATTGGCTGCATTTGTATTTCCCTCTTTCGAGCTAATTTTATCCTTCGTTACTGCTAAAGCATCCAAGTGTTTGTTTTTCACTCCTGCATGGGCAATGGCAATACTCGTTTCAGAGAGTAGGGCTTTATTGTTTGCCGTTACGTCAATAGAAGTATCAGCAATTAAATTCGCTCCTTTTCCTGCAAAAGCAGACTCATTTAAGGCTTGATAGGCAACCGTTCCACCTCCTATTGCTGTGAGCACACTGTTTACAGCTGCATTTTCAGCAGAAATTTTTGCTGTGGTCACTGCGCCATTAGCTAATTTTGAGGTCTGAACTCCACCCTCTTTTACATCGATTTTAGTCAAGGCCAATACGGCATTTTTACCTGTTGTACCATCAGCAAATGCTAAGGCATCCCCCAAAGTAAGATCAACACCTCCTGCTTGTGCAGCTTCTTGCAATACGTAGTTAAAGCCCCCCTGACCATCTGTTACCAAAATATGGTTCACGTCTACATTGGTATTGCCGTCTTTTGAACTTAACTTATCTTTTGTAATGCTGTTATTTGCAATACTTAAGTTTACGTCTTTTAATAGGGTATTTACGCCATTACCTCCTGTCATTTGGATAATGTTGTCTGTGGTCAAATTTCCTGCAGTATCTGTTACAATATCGCCTAATTCACCCCAAACCACTTCATTGTTTTCTCCGCTTATCAGGACACTTTTGGCTGTAACACCTTGAGAAGATAGCTTATTAGCCGTAACAGCTAAGTTGTCAATTTGCTCATTTTTTACTGCTTGATCAGCTAATTGAGTCGTTGTGATTCCCTTGGCTTTAATACCTAGCGTAATATCCTTTAACACACTGGCGCTACCTTCATCTGTTACCGTAATAATACCATCCGTTGATAGTGTTCCTTTATTGACAATATGATCCGTTGTAAGAGGTACATAATTAACCGAAACGCCATTTGCTCCCACAGTAGCTACAGCTCCTGCTGGGGCATTTCCTCCATTTAGCTTGTCAGCGGTTATGGAAGTAGGGGCAATTCCCAATTCTACATCGGCTAACACTTTATCCACACCATTGTCTACTGTGACAATACCATCCGTTTTAATTTGTCCTTTGCTGGTGAGTATTTGGGTAGAAATCGGTTGATAGGTTACTGTACCTGTGGCATCGGCTAAAGCTACGCGATTTTCTGTTCCGTTACCTGCGGTCAATTTAGACGCTGCTATTGTTTTTACCTTGATATTATTATTCTCAATGGTTTCACTGGCAATATGGGTTCCTGTAACTCCTCCTACATTAATTTTCACATTTACTTGCTTGTTAGCATCGCCAAACAATACGTTTTCTCCGTCTTCGATAACGAGAGAGTTATCACTAACTAAATCCCCCTGCATCGCTGGTGTTACTACATTTTTAATGGGGAAAAACTGAGTGTTTCCAGATCCATCAGCGGTTAATACCTCCCCTTTGGTTGCTTCTAAGGACGCAATTTTATTTGCTGTTACAGCCAAATCTTGAAGATGTGTATTGGCAATTCCCTCTGCTTTTACTTGCAGTCCAATGTTTTCCAATACCGCTTTTGAAGCGTTTCCTGTCACCTCTAAGGAAGAGTCAACCGTTAGGGGTTGTCCTGTAACAGCAACGGTCATTGGTTGATATTTTACAGAACCATCTTGTTGTACAATTGGCACATAATTGGCTTTATCTGCACCTGCAAATAATTTATCTTCTGTTATCGCTTTAGCGGCTACTTTTTCTGTGGTTACGCCACTGTCTTTTAACGAAATTGACAGAGCAGCCAAGGTTGCTTTTTCTCCCCCTATGACTTCAATAGCATCGCCTGCTGTTACTGTTTTTCCTTGGGCAGCAATAACATTGAATAGCTCTTGTTTAACCGAAATATCATTTAATAGTTCCGTAATATTTTCAATGATTGTACCTTGAATATCAATAACTGTTAAAGGGTCTGTACTTGATTTGTCATAGAATTCATATACGCCTTTTCCACGATCTATGATCGATAAGGTATTCGCATCAAAAGCTACTCCTGTACCAATAATATTTCCATCACGGTCTAAATCGCTCTCATTGTAATACACGAATGTTCCATTGTCCTGTACCGCTAAGAGGGTTACTTTTTCGTGGGCCTGTACGATCTCTTTGATGATGTCATGGTCCCCATTTACCCATTGCGCTTTATTTGATTCATTGGTAATCAGCAATTGCTTTGCTCTTCCTCCTTTGATTTTGGCTGTAGTTACTGCTTCATCGGCAATACTCAAGGTTACTTCTTTTAAAACAGCGTCTGTTTCACTAGTCAAGCCATTGATTAAAATTCCATCTCCTGATAAAGCCGCTTTTTCTAGCTCAAGACGCTCTAACTGTTCAATTTTAGCTGATAAGCTGATAATTGCTTCCTCTACATTGTTGTATACTAGGGTTGAATCATCGCTAAAAACAATGGATTTTGCACGGGTATCAATCGTGGCTAAAACGGCTTGACCTGTTATATCCGACTGATCTTTAAACACATAAACAAAAGGTTCGGCTTGCGTAATAGACAGGGTATTAGCATCGAATAAAACTCCTGATGCATTGGGTTTGATATTTCCTGAGCTATCGACCTGATTTTCGTTATAATACGTGAATGTTCCATCACCATTGTCGATTAGACGCGTTACTGATTCATTCGATTCAACAATAATTTTGATTAATTCATCATTGCTATCTAACCACTTTACTACCCCGTTTTTATCGGTTCCTAAGATTCTACTTGCTCCATCGGGTGCTATTTTTTGTGTGGTTACCGCTTTTTCTCTTAGTTTAGAAGTAGAAACAGCCTCATCTGCTAATTTAGCCTCTGTAATTCCGCGATTCGTTACATCTAGGGTTACATCTTGTAGGGCTGCATGCTCTCCACCAACTACTGAAATAGAAGCACCACCAGTAATTTGCTTTCCACCGTCTCCTAAAACATCACCCAGTGTTTTAAACTCAGCACCTCCTTGGCTATTGGATGTCAGTACTAATCCCTGTCCCACATCCAAAGAACCAATTTTATCGGCAGTTACCGCTTGGTTATCCAGGTGCTTGGTTTTAATTCCGCTTTCAGCTACATCAATACTCAAATCTTGTAAAAGCGCTTTGTTGGCTGTAATTTTCAACGTTTGTTCTGCAGAAGTCATAACCTTCCCTTGTTCAATGGCAATATCCTCCAGCGTTTTAAAGCTTGCATTTCCTTCGCCATCTGAAGCTAAAATGGTACTTTCCGCCGCTGCTTCAGCATTGATTTTAGTAGCAGTTATCGTGTTATCTTTCACGTGTTTATTTTCTACTCCTTGATTGGCAATGCCAATGATCGTTTCGTGTAAAACAGCACCATTATTTTCAGGTATTTGCAAGGAGCCATCTGACTTTAGATCCGCTGCTGCTCCCTCAAAAGCGGCATCGTTTAACTTTTTATACGCAACATGTCCTTGTCCATCTGCGGTTAATACGGTGTTTTCTGCTGCCCCTACGGCTGATATTTTAACGGCTGATACAGCGCCATCTGCCAATTTTTCTGTTGTAATTCCCTGGTCGCTAATTCCAATCTTCGTATCAGCTAGTACAGCCGAAATTCCATTCGTTCCCTCGAGAAATTCCAATTCACTGCTCAGGGTTAAATCTTCACCTGCCTGTACAATACTCTCGCGATCAACATAGGTAAAACCGCCATTAGCGTTTGTAACCATCACCATTCCGGCTGTAGAACCTTCACTGCTAAGCTTATTGATTTGAATCGTTTGATCGGCAATTTGTTGATTGGTAATACTGTTGTCTTTAATTCCCAGTTCTACATCATTAAATAGCGAATTAATTCCATCTCCTGATTTTAATTCCACAATGCCATCTGTTGTTAAATTACCTGCTGCATCGGTTACAATATCATCTAATTCGCCCCATTTTACTACCCCTACTTCATCAATAACCATGACGCGTTTTGGCGGCTCATTACCAGCAGATAGTTTGTCTACCGTTATGGTAGTAGGAGCAATTTGCTCATTCGTAATCGTATGATTGGCAATTTTATCAGCCGTAATAGACTGATCAACAATACTCAACGTAGCTTCTTTTAAGAGAGCGTCCTCTAGTTGATTAGCCTGATTTACTGCAATAATTCCATCTGTTTTTAAAGCGGCTTTATCGGCAATATTTTCCCCTTTTAGCGCTTGATACGTTACCGTACCATCGGCATTTGCTGTGGCTACACTGCCTGCTTGTGCCCCTTCGGCGCTCAATTTCACAGCGGTTACAGCAGTATCATTCAGTCCTAAATGCACATCACTTAGCACCTTTCCTGTGCCATTATCCGAGACAGAAACAATACCATCTGTGGTAATATTCCCTTTGCCAGAAATAGCAGCGGCTTCAACTGGCAAATAACTGACTGTGCCGTTTGCATTGACAGTAGCTACCGCACCTACTTGTTCCCCTGTGGCGTTTAATTTTACTGCTTGAATCGTTTGAGTGGCGATATTTTCGTTGGTAATCGTTCTATTGCCAATATGCTCACCTCTTACTCCACCTTTATTGATGGCGATGGTAACTTTTTTATTTTGATCACCGAAAAGGACATTTTCACCTCCACCAACAATGTTAATTACCCCAGCTTCACCAGCTAAATCACCTTGCATAGCGGGTCTTACTGCCTCATCTGCTGGTTGGAAGAAGGCTTGACCTAATCCATTAGCGGATAAAATTGTCGATTTAGCTGCCTGTTCTGCATCTATTTTATCAACAGTAACAGCACCATCAGCTAAGTGTTGGTTTTTTATTCCCGATTCTTTGACATTAATTGTAACTCCTGTTAGCACTGCTTTTTCACCACCAGTAATCGCTATGGATTCATCTGTACTTTCCAGCTGTTTTCCTTGATTCGCTATCGTTGTATACAGGACATTTTGAACCGTTGTATCATTTACTATCTTATCGATATTGGCAATAACGCTGGCTGTTACGTCAATTGTTGCTATAGGAGCATCACTGGATTTGTCGTAAAAATTAAAGGTACCTGTTCCTTGATCGTTGGCATCTAAAACTTCTACTACACGCAGTGTATTGGCATCAAAGCTTACTCCATTTTCAGGTCGAACTAAATTTCCTTCTTTATCAAAACAAGACTCATTGTAATAGGTAAAACTTCCTTTTCCAGAATCTACAATATAGGTTATGGCTTGATTACCATTTAAGATCTCTTTGATAATCGCATCAGAAGCATCAATCCATTGCACCTCTCCTATTTCATTTGTGACCAACAATTGTCCTCTTTTAGGTCCTGGTGCAATTTTATCTGTTGTCACTGCTTGAGGCGCTAGGGTTGGTGTTGTCACCCCTTCCTCAGCAATGCTAAGTTGAACAGCTTCTAAGACGCTTTTGGCACCACCTTCAATAGCAATCGATTGATTGGGAGATTGAAGTGATTTACCTTGAGCAGCGACAGTTTCAAAAATCTGTTCGCGAACTTCTTCTTTGTTTAAGATTTCGGTTATATTTTCGATAATTGTTCCTACAATATCAATTTCAGCTAGAGCATCTCCTGTTCGAGTATGTCCATCGCGGAATACATATTGACCTTGTCCATTCGTGGAGATAGTCATCGTGTTGGCATCAAAGGCCATACCTCCACCAATAATTTGACCATCCTTATCTACACTTTCTTCATTGTAGTACACAAATGTACCTTGATTTTGATTTACTGTTAAAAGCGTTATTCTTTCATTAAAAGCAACAATATCTTTAATTACTTCATCCGAAGCAGGAACCCATTCTGCCTGTCCATTTTTTGTTACTAAGATAAACTTATCTCCACCCGGTGCAATTTTATCCGTTGTAATTCCCTGTGGTGCAACCGAAATCTTGGTATGAACTAAAACAGCATTTTCTCCACCTTCCACAACAATAGAAGCATCTGCTTCGGTTAAGTTTTTCGCTTGACCTGTAATTGTATCGTAGATTTGCTGTACTACTGTTTCTTCATTTAAGATCTCTGTAATATTTTCAATTACTGTTCCTACAATATCAATTTCAGCTAAAGGCGTACCTGTTTGCGTTTTTCCATCACGAAAGATGTATTTTCCCTTTCCGTTATTGGTAATCGTCAATGTATTGGCGTCAAAAGGAGTACCAGGTCCAATCAAAGTTCCCTTGTGGTCGAAATCACTTTCACTGTAGTACGTAAAAGTTCCATCAGCAGCACTTGTATCTAAAACGGTAATTGTTTCATTTTTGATCACTACTTCTTTCATAATTTCATCCGTAGCTGGGATCCACTGTACCGCTCCATCTTTGGTTACCAAGATATACTTATCTGTACCAGGTGCAATTTTAGCTGTTGTTACTGCCGCGTCATTTAGTTTATAGGTAGTCACTGCATAATCAGCTAGTTTTTGTTCTGAAATAGCACCATCTGCAATGGTTAACAGCATCTCTTTCAATACAGCTCCCTCTAATCGAGTCGTTCCATTAATTAAAATTTCCCCTCCTTCTACTGCTTCTGGTGTACCTTGTGCAATTTCTATTTTATTGATAATATTTTCAATTACACTTTGCAAGTTATCACCTTCAATCACCGTACTATTATTGTTGTAATAAATCGCATTGGCGCGTGTACTAATGGTCATCAAAGGATTTTGAAGCGAAGTCATTCCATCATAAAAGTCAAAAATACCACGCTGTTCATTTCCTTCTCTTTCTTTAATTCTCAACGTATTGGCATCAAATACGACTCCTCTATCGCGAATAGGTGTTCCTGTTTGACTGTCAATGGCATTTTCATTGTAATAGGTAAATGTACCATTGTGGTTATCTTCTAGAATTGTCACACGTTCATTGGCACGTACCGCCTCTTGGATAACTTCATCTGTCACCGCTACCCACTTTACCTCTCCTGTGGCATCGGTAACTAACAGCTGTTTAGTACTTCCTGGTTTGATTTTGGTTGTTGTAATACTACGGTCTTTCACCTGAAGCGTTGTTGGATGTAAAACCGCTTGTTCACCTCCAATTACCTCAATAATTTCATCTCCACTTATTGCTTTGGCATGTGCGCGAATCGTTTGTATAATTTCATTTATCACTGATTTATCCTCCAAAATAGTAGTAATATTTTCAATCACATCCGCAGGAATGTCAATTATCGTTTGCGTTTGGTCCTCAGACGTATAGGTATACTTTCCTTTTCTATTCGATTCAAGTGTGGTTAAAATATTTACATCGGCCAAAGGCACTGATACCGTATGATTTTTAGAATCGCGCAAGAATAGTGTTTCCTCCACGGGATTAACAGCTAACTCTTCATTTTTTGCCACCTCTTTTAAGAAATCATCCGTTGAGGTGATTAAACGCACCCAACGATTGGCAAACCAATAGTAGTACCCTGGTTTTAAGTCTGCGTTATCCGTTGTATTAAATACCAATAAACTGTTGGGCGTTTTACCACCCTTTAGATTTGAACTATCCGAAATTGAAAGTAAGGGAATTCGCGGAATAAGAACTCCTTTGTAAGATCCTGTTTTTGCCTCAACATCTAAAAGTGCAGCTGGATTTGGATTAGCTGTACCAATCCCTACCTGTGCAAAGGTGATTCCTGACACCATGAGCAACGCAACTGAAAGTACATTTTTTTTCATAAACTACTATTTATTTCAATTATGTATTTTTTAAATCGAAGAAAAAGTATAAAAAACTAAATTTCCCTCATTATTATTACAATAATCAAATACTATACCAAATGAGATTTTTTTGTATTTTATGTTATTTTTATTAAAAAAAGATATTTTAATCTTTTTTGTAAAAGACTAAAAATCAATAATTTTCATTTTAAAACCGATGAATTCACTTTTTTTAAATAATGTTGAAAAAAGAAACAAATACCTCCTATTCTTTTTCATTGGATGCTTCATTTAGGGTTTGCTTGCTTTGCGTTTACGTCATCCTCGATCTACTTTCATTATTCCTTGTGTTTTTATAAAAAAAACTTCTTTATTCAACGAATAAAACTTAAAAAACACGAATAAATAGACCTATAAACAAATTAACAAAAAAGAATACATTGCTACTAATTAAACTAAAAAACAACTTATTTTTAATTTAATAGGATAAATACAAAAAATACACATCAATTTTTACATAAAAAACACAACAAACCATTTTAAAACATCTGTAAGGATAAAATAGTTTTAACAGATCACTTCATTTTTATTCCCTTATCGCTTAGACTATCAGTTTATTCTTCTCTTTCTGTCCATGTCACTGGATTTGAATTCACTCTTTGTACAGCTTCTTCTATTCCCTAACGAAATAAAAAAAGCTTACCACTGAGGATTCAGTGGTAAGCTTGGAAATTAAATGTATAAAATTATTATTTTGCTTTGATTCTACTCAAGGTTTCCTGTGAAACACCTAAGTAGGAAGCGACAATTTTATTGGGTAATCGCTGTACGATCTTTGGATTTTGTGCGAGTAATTGTTGGTAACGCATAGTAGCATCCATCGTTACAAGGGCAAAAAAACGACTGGTATTGTTGATGTATGCAAATTCTAAATATTTGCGATAGAATTTTTCCCATTGAGGAACACGGTCAAGTAATTCATAGAAATGCGTATGCGAAATAACATAAACATCCGAAGCTTCTAATGCTTGCATATATTCTTCTTCGCTCTGTCCTTGAATGAAGCTAACTAAGGTAGTGGCGAATTGATTTTCAAAGGCAAAGAAGCGTGTGGTGTCTTGTCCTGCTTCATTAATGTAAAAGATACGCAAACACCCTTTGCAAACGAAATACATTTTTTGCGTTTGATTTACTCCTGTATTTAGCTGCTCTCCTTTTTTCACCTTTTCATAGGTAAAATAAGAGAGAATCACATCGAGTTCTTCGTCTTTTACGTCAATACGCGCTTGAATATAATCAATTAGCTGCTTCATACTCCTTAGTTTTCACTAACAAAAGTACGATAATACACAATATCCGCAATTGTTAGTACAGTCATTTTATGCTCAACAGCGAATTCAATAGCTTCGGGTAAACGAGCCATTGTACCATCGTCATTCATCAATTCACACAACACTGCTTCGGAAGGTAATCCTGCTAGTTTCATCAAATCTACACTGCCTTCTGTATGTCCATTGCGCTCCAATACGCCTCCTCTTTTTGCACGCAAGGGAAAAATATGCCCTGGTCTAGCTAAATCATGCGCTGTTGCATTTTTATCACTTGCCGCGCGAACTGTTGTTAAGCGATCCGCAGCAGATAAACCTGTAGTTACCCCTTTTGCCGCTTCAATCGTTACTGTAAAAGGCGTTTGAAATTGACTCGTATTTTCTGTCACCATATAAGGTAAAGCCAATGTATCTGCTTTTTCATTGCTTAAACACAAACAAATAACCCCGCTGCAGTAACGGATCAATAAAGCCATGTCCTGTTCTGACATTAAATGAGCGGAAAAAATAACATCGGCCTCATTTTCTCTGTCTTTATCATCCAATAACAACACGCCTTTACCTACTTTTAAAAAACTCAACGCGCGTTCTACGCGTTCTTGACTACTTTTTCCAAATTCTTGTAGCTTGTCTTCCATCTTATCCTATTTATTCTTTAATTAATTTTTCTGCATATCTTCTCGCTCGAGGAATAATCAAAAAAGCAGAGGCATACGCCACAGGAAGCATAACACTCCACGCTTTTAAGAATAAAAAGAACCAGCCTTCTTGAAACCCATAATTGCGGAGTATCCCAACAAAAGCCATAATCAACGTCATGGGAATCACCACAAATAAAGTATTGACATACTTGTAATATCTACTATTCATCTTCTATAATTTTTTACTGATACAAAGATGAATCGATGGAAGAAGAAAGACATTGACTTAGGTCAATAAATGGTGAGTGGTGAGTGGTGAGTGGTAAGTGGTAAGTGGTAAGTGGTAATTTGTTAAGAGCAAAGAGCAAAGAACAAAGAGCAAAGAACAAAGAACAAAGAACAAAAAAAGGATTCCTACAATAGAAATCCTTTCTTTCTCCCTTCTCCACTCACCACTCACCACTCACCATCATGTAACGTTTGAGAGATTTTTTCAAGATTCAAACTATTTGCCATGGCAGAAAAGATTTCATGATAGGTTTGTTTATTGTCGTATAAGACTTCGTGAATACCACTTTCTACGACTTGGCCTTTTTCCATCACCACAATATGATGGGCATCAATAATTTGAGAAATGCTATGGGAAACGATAATCACGGTTCTATTTTCTTTAATTGCATCTAAGCTTCGTTTAATTTGTTCCGTTGCAATGGCATCTAAACTTGCGGTGGGTTCATCCAAAAAGATAATTGCAGGGTCTTTTAGGAATAAACGTGCAATGGCGATGCGTTGTTGTTGTCCTCCGGACAGCAATCGAGCATCTGATTCATACCCTTGGGGCAAATCCATAATTTGTTCGTGTATATACGCTTTTTGAGCAGCATCAATCACATCTTCTATCGTTGCTCCTTCATCGCCATAGCGGATATTCTCTGCTATACTCCCTTGAAAAATATGATTCTTTTGCAATACCAATCCAATGTGTTTGCGCAATTCTTTGGTATCGTACTCTTTTAAATCAATCCCATCTAAGAGAATCTGTCCTTGGCTGGGTTCATAGAATTTATCTAATAAATTAATCACGGTACTCTTCCCTGCTCCACTTAACCCAACCAAAGCTGTTGTCTTATTGGGTTCAATTACCATCGAAACCTCTCTTAACGCTTTTGTACCATTGGGATAATTAAAGGATACATTTCTCAACTCAATACGGCCTTCTATTTGCTTTGGAATATAGGTCCCTGATGTTTCTACTTCATTGGCTTCGATAATCTCAAAGAAGCTCTCTGAATAGATCATAGCATCATTGACATCGTCATAAATGCGGTGCAATTGACGAATAGGAGCCGTTACGTTATTAAACAACAGCACGTGAAACATAATCATCCCCACGCTCATTTGGCCTTCGAGCACAAAATAAGCCGTAAGCAAAATCACCACCACAAGACCAAATTGTTCGATAAAACTTTTTATCGCATCAAACACAAAACTCATACGTCGAGTATGCAATTGATTTTCGGTCATATCAATTTGAATTTCTTCGTGTTTCTTCGATTCTAAAGGTTCTCTTACAAAGGATTTAATCACAGTAATAGAATTAATCAACGAAATAATTCCGTTGTTCTTATTCTCGCGATAGCTTCTCATTTTGCGTCTGTATCCTTTTAGTTTCTTGGCTTGCGACTGACTGACATAGAAATACAGGGGGATCATAGCCGTACTGACCAATCCAATGTAGACATTGGCTGAATAAATGAAAAACAGCGCAACAAAGGCATTGGCAAATAAAGGTAAGATATCGATAAAAAAGTTTTGTACCAAACGCGTGATACTACTGATTCCTTGATCAATACGCGTTTGTAACTTTCCACTGTCATTTTCTTCTGAGGTATAAAAAGCCATTTTAAAAGTCAAAATTCGCTCTACGACCAGTTGAGAAATATCACGTGAGGTATAAATACGCAATTTTTCTCCAAAATAACGCTGTCCAAATTGAACACAGCTAAAAGCTATTTCCTTGACAATTAAGATAACACTACACCAAAGTAAGACCTGAAATCCCCAAGCTTCTGTTGCTTCTTTATTGACCACCGCACTTAGCGCATCGACTAAATGGCGAAGTACTAAGGCATTCACCTGAACGGCAATGGAACCAATAGCAGTTAAAAGTAACGTTCCGATCACTAAACCGCGATAGGGTCTAATAAATGGTTTTATTTTCTTTAATATGGTATATAAATTCATTGGACAAAGATAGTATTCTCCTGCTCTTTTATTTCTTGACCTGCATCAATAAATAAACAAGCGTTTTATGATAGTCTAAATTTTACTGTACTTTTAATAACAAAAAACAAATCATGATTATACGTCCTGCGGTTTTAGAAGATATAGAAGCTTTGCAATTGTTGTATCAAAAGCAATTCCTCGATTTACAACGCCATCAACCCTATTCGTTTAAAGCAGATCTCCCTGCACTTTCTTTTTTACAAGAAACAATTGAGGATGACGACTGTGAATTTCTCCTTGCTGTTGATCAAAATCTGATTGTTGGAATGGCGGCACTTTTTATTGAGCAAACACTTCCTTATGAATGCTTCGTTCCCCACCGCTATCTCAACTTTGCTGATCTGTATATTGAAGAAGCCTACCGCAATCAAGGGATTGGAAAACAACTCATCCAAGCCGTAAAAGATTGGGCCAAGCGAAAACAGGTCGATTATATTGAGCTCCTCGTCCTCAAACAAAACACAAAAGCATTACAACTGTATCTGGAACAAGCCTTTGAAGTGGTGCATACCACCATGCGCTATCGTATAGACTAGATTTTATCTTTTTGTTTATTTAGAATAAATATAAACAATTATCTTTGCTTTTTATACTAAATAAAGAAAAAGAATGAAAGTATCGTTCCGCTACTTGTTGGTTTTTTTGGCTATCGCGCTATCTTCTATGGATGTAAATGCCCAAACCCCAATTACAATTGGTCAATCGTACACCCTGAAGTCTGATCTGCTCCATGAGTCAAGAGAGATTCAAATCTATCTTCCTAAAACATACACGGATAGCACATTAACGCCACAATACTATCCTGTAGTGTATTTGTTGGATAGCGAAAGTAACTTCAACTACTTCACCGCTTATATTGAAAAATTGGCTAAATACCCCTATCCTGCCATTCCTGAAATGATTGTTGTGGGAATCGTTAACACCAATCGCACCCGAGATTTAACCCCTACTAGGCGAAATGAAAACGTCATGACCCCAGCACAAAAGGCAAAAATTAAAGGGGAATCGGGAGGGAATGCCTTGTTCTTTCAATTTATAGCAGAGGAATTGAAACCCTTTATTCGTCAACAGTTTAGAGTGAATGATTATGCAATATTGGTCGGTCATTCATTTGGTGGAATTACGGCCTTACACAATTTACTGCATTATACAGCTATGTTTCAAGCCTATATTGTACACGATCCGAGTATTT
>JASLHL010000254.1 GCA_030152225.1 Flavobacterium sp.
GCCATCATAGCTCCTGTTATCCACTTAGCGCTATCGGAAGCCAAAAAACCGCCATGCTACCAATGTCATCGGGAACTCCAATTTTACCCAACGGATAAATCGTCCCGACCATCACTTCAAAAGTCCGCTGCTCTTCAACGGTTAACTTTTCTAAATTGGTCTGAAACAAATCCGTTTGAATACTACCCGGAGCAATGCCGTTAATCCGAACACCACGCTTTCCAACTTCAAATGCCAAAGCCTTAGTAAAAGAATCCAAAGCTCCTTTAGTTAGCGAATAGGCCGTACTATCGCGACCGGGCAACATTCTATGCGAAAAATAAGACGATATATTAATCACATTTCCCCCACTCTCAATTAAGGATTTCATCAAGTTTTGCGTCAAAAAATAAGGTGCTTTTACATTTAAATCCAAGTGCATTTCCAATAAGGCTGTGTCCGTATCCAAAAAAGGCGAAAAATGCCCCATACCGGCATTATTCACCAATACATCCACTCTTGGAAAAACAGTTAAAATCTGGGCTGCCAATACCTTTATCTCGTTTACTTGACTCAAATCAAATGCTAAACAAACCACCTCTTTACCAAAGGCAGCAAGATTTTCTCTAGCCTCTTGCAACTTTAGCTGATTGCGACCTACTATACAAACATGCGCCCCTTCTTTTACAAACGCTGTTGCAATGGCCAAACCGATTCCATCACTTCCACCCGTCACTACTGCGTATTTATTTGACAACATCATTATAACTCTTTAGCGTTATTGAGTACCCACTGATCGTGCAACCAGGCATTAGTTACACGAACACTCATCGCGTTATTCCAAATAATATCGCGTTCAAACGTAATTACACTAGCGTCATGACCTACAATCACCCAAGCATAATCGTTATGTGATTTGCGATAGCATTTGTATTTCATTCCAACAATACGCTGCTCCTTCCCGTCTATGATAACACTTTCACCATGACTTTCAATCCATAAATTCTCCAAATTACGCGCCAAATCCGCGTCCATATTCAATAAAAATGCCGTTGCAATTTCGCGCACACGCGCTTCCGACAACAGCTCTTTATCGGCATATTTGACATCCATGCAGCTAAATCCCAAAATACGATAAGGCTTATCGACAGTAACAATAAATGAAAAATGCTCTTGTAGTAACCCGTTGTTAATGGGCTTTTCATAACGAAATAAATAGGCGTTCTTTTGATCAACTTCAACTAAAGTCACGCGACTCTGAGTGAAACCATTCGGAATGAGCACTTTACTTCTAAAATATTCCAACTGAGGATACAGCTGCTGCTCATCAAATTTTACTTCTTGTGAATTACAACTGATTACTGTCATTACTAAAAATCCAATTTGCTTCATTTTGTCAATATTTGTAATTAATATTCTTTGATTGTAAATAATCTACAATTGCAAATGACGCAAAAGATTTTTACATTTACAACAACAATTGGAAATAAATTACAATGCAAGAAAAAGATAAAGCCCTATCATTCGATTACGAATTTCTAAATAAACTTATAGTAGGAATCGGTGAAGTGGCACAAATAACCAACTTACCTACTAGACAAATTCGCTATTGGGAAGAAAAGGGTATTATAAAAAGCTTAACCGAGGAGGAAGGAAAAAACCGCAGATACGACTACGAAAACATCAAAAAAATGCTGCTAATCAAAGAATTATTGGATGAAGGTTATACTTTGGATGCAGCTGCTTTAAAAATACAAAACAGAATGAACACCATAGAGGAGACCTTGAAGAAACTAAAAAGCAAATAAGCTACAATTCCAATGGGATTACAACATCGTATCTACAGGAACTTCTAAAGGTTGCACACGTAAAACGGGCACGGGAAGTTTGATGTTGTTTTCCTTAAATTGTTTATCAATTTCGAAGCGAATAGTACTAGCGATACGATCGTTATCAAAGGAATTATTAATAAAATAATACAGTATAAATCGAATTGAAGATTCACCAAATTGATCTAGAAATACCAAAGGTTCAGGTTCTTTCATTACATCTTCACAGATAGCGGCGCAATTCAACAAAACCTCACGTACTTTTTCAACATCGGTACCGATATAAACCCCCACATCGATGCGCGCCCGAATAACTTCATCATCTTGGGTCCAGTTATTGATAATATCGTCGATAAACTTTCGATTGGGAATCACGATAATCTTTCTATTACGAGTTTCAGCTATAGTTGACCTCAATTTGATCACTTTAACGCGAGCTACCTCATCATTGATGTGGATTACATCTCCAACTGTAAGTGTTTTATCCATCATGATATAAATCCCCGCAATCAAATCTTGAAATATCTTCTGAAGTGCCAAACCCAAACCTACAAAGAGTGCAGCGGAAGTCGTTAAAAACATATTGATATTTACACCGATGGAATTCAGTATAAAAAAGAACATGATAACATAAACAAAATAGTTTACAAAATTAAATGCGCTTGTTAGCCGTCCACTGTCTTCTATAGAAGAAATTTTGAGTACCGTTTTTTTTAAAAACTGAAGCCCATAACGTGTCAATACCAAAGTGAATACGACAAACAATACGGTACCAATTGTAACTGTTATTGATTTACCAGCATAAATCTCATATTCCAATAACTGAGATAAAATTTCCCCCATAGCAATTGAATTTAAAAACGATACTTATAAAATTAAGCAACTCCTTCTAAATAACAAAGTATCACACGAATTAAAAATAGTTATAAATAAAAAGACCCCTTCTTTCGAAGAGGTCTTTTGTGCGGGTGAAAGGACTCGAACCTTCACACCGTGAGGCACCAGATCCTAAGTCTGGCGTGTCTACCAATTTCACCA
>JASLHL010000270.1 GCA_030152225.1 Flavobacterium sp.
ATATGTTAAATATAAACTAAATTTTTTTTAGCTTTGTTTTTGAAAATTAAAAATAATTGAATACGTTTACATTTTTAAGAAGTATATAAGAAAACCTAAATAATATATGAAGAAGATCATTACGTTAGGAGCAGTTTTAGCTTTGGTATGCAGCTGTGGTACTGGAGATCGAGGTGAGTTGTTAGGAGGAACAGAAGGAAAGAGATGGTCAACTACGAAGCCTCATGGTATGTCTTTAGTTCCTGGTGGGACTTTTACAATGGGACAATCAAACGAAGATTTCCTTGGTGCACAGGATGCTCCAACAAAAACGGTGACGGTTGGTTCGTTCTATATGGATGAAACTGCAGTTACAAACAACCAGTATAGAAAATTCGTTGAATGGGTAAAGGATTCGGTTATCCGAACTCGTTTAGCTATTGCAGCTGATGATATGGGGTTAACTCCCGATGGTGGTGGTATCGGTGCATATGCATTTTTAGACAATGAAGAGAATCTAGATCGCATGACGCCTTATCAAAGATATATGTATGAGAACTACTACAGCATGGATAGCAGTGATGATATGTATGCTGGAAGAAGATTAAACAAAAAAGTAAACCTACCTGCGTCTGTAGATCGTTATCCAGATGAATACTACGTAGAGGTTATGGACTCGTTGTACATTCCAGCTTCGGAAACATATAATGGGTTGGGTATGTTTGATGCATCTAAACTTAGCTTCAAGTACACCTATGTGGATTTAGAAGGAGCAATGAAAGATAAAGGGGTAGATCCTCGTGGAAAACGCAACAGACACTTAAAAACAGAAACATTGTTGATCTATCCAGATACAACACGTTGGATTAAAGAATTCCAATATTCTTACAACGAGCCAATGCACAATGATTATTTCTGGCATGAAGCTTTCGGAGAATATCCAGTAGTAGGAGTAAACTGGCACCAAGCAAGAGCATTTGCAGCGTGGAGAACCTTGTACAAAAATACATTCTTACGTTCAAAACGCATGCCTTCAGAAGTACATGAGTACAGATTGCCAATGGAAAGCGAATGGGAATTTGCAGCTAGAGGTGGTTTAGAAGGAGCAATGTATCCTTGGGGTGGTCCTTACACAACAGATGAAAAAGGATGTTTCATGGCTAACTTCAAACCAAGTCGTTTTGATTATGCAGCGGATGGAGCTACTTATACAGCTGAAGCACGTGCATATCCGCCAAATGGATATAATCTATACAATATGTCTGGAAACGTTGCAGAATGGACGAGTTCACCTTATGACTCATCGTCTTATGACTTTATGTCAAGCTTAAAACCAAAAAATATCAGATCTGAGACACCATTAAAAGTAATCAGAGGAGGATCTTGGAGAGACCCTGCTTATATGTTACAAGTGGCAACTCGTGATTCTGAATATGCAGACTCGGCTAGATCATATATCGGATTTAGATTAGTACAATCTGTTTCTGGATCGATGTCAAGAAGCAACGCCGCTAAAATGGCAAGATAATTTTGAACCAAAACAATTATAGATTATAGACAAACAATTAAAACAATTAAAAAATTATGGCAATACCTAAAAAAGTAATGAACTTCTGTTATGGAATGGGGGCTTCAGTTGTAATTATCGGTGCATTATTTAAAATTACGCACATGGAGTTAGGTCCAATTAATGGAAATAATATGCTAACTTTAGGATTGGTTGTAGAAGCTCTTATTTTTGCGATATCTGCTTTTGAACCAGTTGATGACGAGTTAGACTGGTCTAAAGTTTATCCCGAACTAAAAGGCGGAGAACCAACACAAGTTAGAGGTGGCGGTAGTGGTGCTGTAGGATTTGTAGGTGGAGGAACTGAAGAGCAAGGAATGTTATCTAAAAAATTAGATGATTTACTTAAAGAAGCCAAAATTGATGGTGAATTAATGAATAGCTTAAATAGAAGTATCAGAAACTTTGAAGCAGCATCGAAAGAAATCGCTCCAACAGTTGATTCAGTTGCTTCTACAAGAAAATACGCTGAAGAAATGTCATTGGCTGCTGCTCAATTAGAATCTTTAAACTCAATGTATAAAGTTCAATTGGAAAGCGCAACGCGCAATGCTGAGATCAATAAAGAAGTTGCTGAAAATAACATCAAATTAAAAGAGCAAATGTCTGCTTTGACAGGCAATCTAGCTTCTTTAAACACAGTTTATGGAGGTATGCTTTCTGCAATGGGTCACCGCGGTGCTAATTAATTTATAATCAGATAAAGTTATAAATAATGGCAGGAGGAGCAAAATTGACGCCTAGGCAAAGGATGATTAACCTTATGTATCTTGTGTTCATCGCGATGATGGCACTTCAGATGTCAAAGGAGGTTTTATCAGCTTTTGGTATGGTAAACGACAAATTTGAATCGTCGAATATTTCGGCGATAGATAATAATAGCAATTTATTAGGAGGTTTAGAAGCTAAATCAGCAGATGATCCAACTCGTTTTGGCGAGCCTTATAAGAAAGCTAAGCAAGTAGCAGCAGTAACAAAAGAGTTTTACGATTATGTTGCCGTTGTTAAGAAACAAATTACAGATCCTTTAGAAGAGCAACGTGTGGATGGTAAATTACCAGCAGAGCGCATGGAAAAAGGAGATGTAATTGATCAAGCCTGGTTTAAAGGTGATAAATATTCTGCAGAAGGAGAAGAGTTTATCGGAGCAATTGAAAAATACAAAAGCACAATCTTAGAAATTATTGGGGATGACGTGAAGTTTATTCCAATCGTTTCAGAAGTGCAAAATAGATTTGATATTTCGGATGTAAAAGATGCTGAAGGGGTAGTCAAACCGTATTTAAATTACAATTTCCAAGGGTTTCCTGCAATTGCGTCTTTAACGAAGTTATCGACAATGCAAAATGATGCAATGATTATTGAGCACGATTACTATAACGTATTATTAGGTAATACATTAAGTCAAGCGGCTTCAATGCGTAACTATGCTGCAATTGTAATCCCTGAAAAATCAGCTTTCTTTGCTGGAGAGCAGTTTAAAGGAAAAGTTGTATTAGGACGTTATGATAAATCTACAGTTCCTACTGAAGTAGTGGTAAATGGACAAAAAGTTGATTTATCTCAAGCTTTAGAAGATGGGCAAGTAAACCTGAGCTTCGGTACAGGTAACGTTGGAGAACATGATGTAAAAGGTAAATTTACGTTCATGGAAGATGGAAAACCAGTTGAAATCGATATCAAAGGAAACTATGTTGTAGTGCCAAAACCGAATTCAGCGAATATCTCTGCAGATAAAATGAACGTGGTATACCGCGGGGTTGTGAACCCAATGACTATTTCATTTGCTGGTATTTCTGATGATAAAGTAGTAGCAAATGCGCCTGGTTTATCAAAAGGTGGAAAAGCAGGACAGTATAATATGCGTCCGCAAGCAGGTAGAGAAGTTACAATTAACGTATCTGGAAAATTACCTGACGGATCAACTGTAAGCGACAAAAAAGTATTTAGAATTAAAGATATTCCTGCACCTCGTGGTACAGTTCGTGGTGAATATGCTGCGAAAGGTCCTAAGTCTAACTTAGAGATCGTAACGATTGGTGCAAAATTAGAAGATTTTGATTTTGAATTAGGATTAACAGTTACAGGATTTGTATTGCAAGTTCCAGGACAACCATCTGTGGTCGTTCAAGGAAATAGAATGAATGACAGAGCGAAAGCTGCAATTTCAAAAGCAAGACTAGGAGATGTAGTGGTTATTTCTGATATCAAGGTGCGTTTAGATGGTGCGGGTGATTACGCATTAAAGAAAACAGCTCCTTGTACATTCGAAATCATGTAATTTCGAAATAAATAATAGAAGAAAACTTTGAATAATATGAACTGGAAAAAAATTTCACTATTTGTAGCATTTTCGATATTCTCATTGCAAGCATCTGCACAAAAAAACTTGTTAAATGCTAAGTCAGCAGAGGAAATCGGAATTAAAAGTATTCAAGATATATACGTACAAAGCGAAGGGCCAATTCCATACGGGTATGTAGCAGATAAGGATATCCTATTTGGTATAAAAGTATGGGAAAACATTTCTCTAGAAGAGAAAGCAAATGAGTCTTATTACTATCCAATCGAAGAAGTTTCGGGCGATGGAAGAAAATCAATGTTCCAAGCTTTGATTGATGGTATTAAGTCTGGAGCTATCACAGAAGTATATGATGATAGTGACTTTAAAAGAAAAAGATCGTTAAAGGAACTTGAAACATCTTTCGTTAAAATTGATACTACAGATGCTGGTATTGAATACTATAATGCTGGTGAAAGAATTCCAGAAGAATATATTCAACGTGTAGAATTACGTCCATCTGATGTAAAATCGTACCACGTAGTAGGGATGTGGTATTTTGATCGCAATGAAGGTCAGTTGAAATACCGTCTTTTAGGTATCGCGCCAGTAGTAGTAGATTTGTATACCAAAGGTGCAGAAGTTGAAAACGCAGTAGAACTTTTCTGGATTTTCTTCCCAGATGCTAGAAATACCTTGTTCGAAGCACAAGTATTCAACTCTAAAAACCCGATGAATCCAATGAATTCTGATCATTTGTTAAATGCTAGACGCTTTAGCTCTACGATTTATAAAGCAGATAATCAATACGGAGATTCACGTATTAACGATTATATCAAAGGTGGAGAGTTAAGTCAATTATTTGAAGGCGAACGCATCAAAGAATTGATCAGAAACCTTGAAGATGATTTATGGAATTACTAATTTTGTAATTACTAATTTATAAAGCTCTTATCTAAATTAGATAAGAGCTTTTTTTATTATTTGACCTATGGTGGATTATATTGTTGTTGGAACAGGATTAGCTGGAATTGCTTTTACTGAGAAATTAACCCAAGAAGGAAAAACGTTTATCGTGATCGATGCAGAGGAACGATCGTCCTCCTTAGTTGCAGGAGGGATGTATAATCCTGTTGTTCTAAAGCGCTTTACTGATGTTTGGAAGGTCAAAGAACAACTTACTTTAGCAGAAGTTTTTTATCCTGCACTGGAGGAGAAATTACAAATTTCATGTTGGCATCCTATGGCATTATACCGTCGTTTGGCTTCTATTGAAGAGCAAAATAATTGGTTTCAGGCCGCAGATCGTCCCAATCTAAATGCTTTTTTATCTCCTGAGATTGAAAAGAAGCAATTAGATGGAGTAGATTTGCCCTTTGGATTAGGTAAAGTGATGGCAACTGGTTATTTGGAAACCGATGATTTAATCCCTGCTTATCGGCAATATTTGACCCAATTGGGATGTTATAAAAAAGAATCGTTCGACTATGCGGCTTTGCAATATGATGAGCAAGGTATTTCATACAAAGGTATTCAAGCACACCGCATTGTTTTTGCGGAAGGTTTCGGTTTATTGCAGAATCCTTTTTTTAATACGCTACCCTTAGACGGTACCAAAGGAGAGTTGATGATTGTGAAGATACCAAACTTAAACTGCGATTTTATGCTAAAAGCAGGGGTGTTTTTAATTCCAATTGGCAACGATCTTTATAAAGTAGGAGCCACTTATAATTGGGAAGACAAAACAGATGATCCTACGCTGGCAGGTAAAGAAGAACTTTTGGAAGGATTGCGTAGTTTTATTACGCTCGATTTTGAAGTAGTCGAACATATTGCAGGTATTCGGCCAACTGTGAAAGATAGACGCCCTTTGTTAGGTAGAAGTTTAGAATCTGACCGTATTCTAGTTTTGAACGGCTTGGGAACGCGAGGAGTCTTGCTTGCGCCTTATTTGGCTGAGCAATTATACAATTACATAGAAAAAGATATAGCGTTGGAGGAAAATATATCCATTCACCGCTACAAAAAATTTAAATTAAAGAAGTAGTATTTATGTTGAATATACATAATTTGTCTGTTTCGTTTTCAGGAGAGTTTTTATTTGAAAGCGTTACATTCAGAATTGGGGCTGGTGACCGCGTTGGTTTAGTAGGGAAAAATGGAGCTGGAAAGTCAACGATGTTGAAACTTTTATCTCGCGATATGGAACCTGATACGGGTAGTATCGCTATGGAAAAGGAACTTAAAATAGGATTCCTACGTCAGGATATTGATTTTATTCCTGGAAGAACGGTACTAGAAGAAGCCTACCAAGCCTTTGTAGAAATTAAAGAAGTTGAAGCAGCACTGGATCGCGTCAATAAAGAATTAGCTGAACGTACGGATTATGAATCGGAATCCTACAGTGAGTTGATTGAGAAATTGAGTGATTTAACCCATCGTTTTGAAATTATTGGAGGATATAACTATGTAGGAAATACTGAGCGCGTACTTCAAGGATTGGGTTTCAAACGTGAAGATTTTGATAATCTTACTGATACATTCTCTGGAGGTTGGCGTATGCGTATCGAATTAGCTAAGCTCTTATTGCAAGATAATGATGTACTGTTACTCGATGAGCCAACCAACCACTTGGATATTGAAAGTATCATCTGGTTGGAAAACTTTTTAAAAGGATATCCAGGCGCTGTGGTAATTATTTCCCACGATAAAATGTTCTTGGATAACGTAACAAACCGCACCATTGAAATTTCATTGGGTAAGATTTACGATTTTGATAAGCCGTATTCTGAATACTTAGTATTGCGTGAAGAATTACGCGAAATGCAATTGGCTGCTCAAAAAAATCAAGCAAAAAAAATAGAGGAAACAGAGAAATTGATCGAGCGTTTCCGCTACAAAGCAACAAAAGCGTCCATGGCGCAATCGCTAATTAAAAAATTAGATAAGGTTGAGCGCATTGAGGTTGATGAAGATGATAATGCTGTGATGAATATCTCCTTTCCCGTAAGTATTGATCCTGGAAAGGTCGTATTGGAAATGGAGAATATTACCAAGCGTTTTGGCGATAAAGTAATCTTTAAAGACGTGAATTTCTTGATTGAACGCGGAAGTAAAATTGCCTTCGTTGGACAGAATGGACAAGGAAAGTCTACGTTGATCAAAGCGGTAATGAAAGAATTTGAATACGAGGGGTCAATTAAAGTGGGACACAACGTGCAAATTGGCTATTTTGCGCAAAATCAAGCGGATTATTTAGATGGCGAAAAAACGCTTTTAGATACCATGCTGGATGCTGCTACAGATGGCAACCGCGTCAAAGTTCGCGATATGCTAGGTGCTTTCTTATTTAGAGGAGACGATGTAGAAAAGAAAGTAAAAGTATTGTCAGGGGGTGAGCGAAATCGCTTGGCTTTATGTCGTATGTTACTTTCACCTATCAACGTATTGCTAATGGATGAGCCGACGAATCACTTGGATATTAAGTCGAAAAACGTATTGAAACAGGCGTTGCTAAATTTTAAAGGAACCTTGATCTTAGTTTCCCACGACCGTGATTTCTTACAAGGATTAACCAATTTAGTCTACGAATTCAAGGATCAAAAAATCAAGGAATATTTAGGTGATATCAACTACTTCTTAGAGGAACGCAAGGCGCAAAATATGCGAGAGATCGAGAAGAAAAGCGATAAACAAGAGCCTCAAGTGGCCAAGGTAGAGGAGAAGAAAGCAGTAACCTTGTCTTACGAAGATCAGAAAAAACAAAAGACGCTGCAAAATCGATTGAGTAAAATTGAAAGCGAGATCAGTGATTTGGAAAAGAAAATTGCCAAAGACGATGAGCGTTTAGCTGTAGATTACGAAAAACTTATGCAAGATGAAGCTTTTTTTAGCGCATATGAGAAGAATAAAAAGAAAGTAGAGGGATTGATGCAAGAATGGGAAGATATTGCTGCAGCACTGATGTAAATAAAGATAAAGAAAAGGTTTGTACAAATGGTACAAGCCTTTTTTTTTGTATTTGTGTTTATTACGTGTTTTTTTGTTTACATTTAGTAGAAAATAAACAACATGAAACGCATTTTATACCTTACTTGTCTAAGTACATTAGGACTGTGGAGTAGCGCTACTATCGCTCAGTCTAAAGAAAAAATAAATCCTTCTGCTGTGGCGGAATCTACGTTTAATCTAGCCGATTTGAATCGACACAATTATTCCTATGTGATGGAGATTCAGAATAAGGTATATTCAGGTTATAGTAGCTTGGGATTAAATCCTAAAATGATCAAAGATGTTATGTTGGAAAAGGGAACTTTTGCACTAGATGGATTTACTTACGATCGCAAAATTAAAATAGAAACCAAGGATGCCAAACAACTGCAATTGCTCACCTTAGCAGAATGGCTAAAAGATGCTGGATTAGTGAATGAGAATGTAGTTTTTATGATTAATCAAGCTGTATTGAATGTTAAGCCTCAATATGTGTTGATAGATAAAGATTACATCTTAGATTCTGAAGTGGTTGTTTTGGATCAATTGGGCTTTGAAAAACCAGTGACAGTAGTCAAAATACGCACCAAAATCAAAGAAAATTTGAAGATAGGTGTTTCCCATAAAGCGAAATAAAGAGAAAGGGAAACATGAAGGAGGTCTATGTACTTAGTGGACTTGGAGTAGACCATCGTGTTTTTGAGCACTTTCGTTTCGAAAACATGAGGGTCACCTTTCTGGCCTGGGTACTACCAGTAAAGCATGAATCTTTAGCTGCTTATGCCAAACGCATGGCACAGCAAATAACAACAGCACATCCCATACTTATTGGATTGTCTTTTGGAGGAATGGTGGCTATCGAAATTGCGAAAATTCTCGCTGTACAAAAAATAATACTTATCGCTTCTGCGAAAGAAAAAGCTGAAATACCTCTATTGTTTCGTTTATTAGGGCGATTAAAAGTACACACCCTACTGCCTACTGCACGTTTAAAGCGAAGCAATAGCTTGACGTATTGGTTTTTTGGGGTGCATACGCAAGAGGATAAAAAATTGCTAAAAGCTATTTTGGACGATACAGATCCTGTGTTTTTTCGATGGGCTATTGATGCTATTCTAACCTGGAATAACACAACTATTCCATCGAATGTTCTGCATATTCACGGCGATCGGGATCGATTATTGCCACACCGACTTGTGACTGTGGACTACTCTATTGTTGGTGGAGGACACTTTATGACAGTCAACAAGGCAAGTCAAATCGAGGCTATTATTTCAGCACATTTGTAATCAAAAATACCGTTTATTTATCAGATGTCCCCTAACTTTTTATGGACTCAATACCTTTTTTTCGGAGTTGTAATGAATTGTTAAGTGTTTAGTATAGCACTAGCGTTTATTGTATCTTTAATAGCTATCGAAAAAAGCAAGGCGGTTATATACTAAGGACACTAACCTCAATTTTAACTGCTATTAATTAAGTGTATAAAAGAAAATGAAATTATTAGATCTTTTTAAAAAGAAGAAAGCAAATAAATCAACATTTCCCGAAAATGAGTTAGAGCGTTATCTTATGGAAGCGCCTTCCAGCAGTGATGCTCAAAAATATTTTTACCAAAAATTGATTTGGAATCAGTTGATCGTTTTGACACCTGACTATTTGGAAGCAGAAGAAGGTGAACAAGTGGTGGAAGAAAATGGCAAGTTAAAGCTAGTTTTCTTTGAGGGGGGACAAATTCCCGTTTTTACTTCACTAAATCGCATTTTTGATCAAGATATCATCAACGAAAAAAAAGTGTCCTACATCAGTTTAAAAGGACAAGATCTATTCTCGATGACCAAAGGAGCTTCATTTATTTTAAATCCCTATTCTGGTTATGGTAAAGAATTGGTTCCAGAGGAAATTGAGCAATTGATGAACGGAACTATTTACGATCAAATTGATGCCGATGAGGCAGATCGAATTCAAGCAGAAAATTTTGCTAAACTATACGATTTAGCTTGTGAAAAACAAGAAGGTCTTATCCTGTTAGGTGGATACCGCATGGAGAGTTTAGATCCTGTGGATCAGTTGAAGTTAGAAGAGTCAGTAGATTATTTTAAACAGTGCTTAGCCTTAATTGAAGATCATTGGCCAAGTATGGTGCTAAAGGCTAAAGCACTACAACGCTTAGGACGTCATGAAGAAGCTTTAAGCTTATTAGAAAAAGCTTTTGTTAGTAATGAAGAGAACCACGCTATTCCGATGGAGGCGGCACTTGAAGCAATTCATTTGCAGGATTTAGAAAAGGCCCTTTATTATTCAGCAGCATCCATGGAACGAAAACCCAATGATTTTGCTTTAATGGGCAATCATGCAATGAATTTAGTCTTGGCGGAACGAGACAATGAAGCTTTAGCTTTAATCGAACAAGCTTTGGTATTAGAACCTAAGGATGAAGTCAATGAAAATGTAAAAAACTTAATCTTAGGAGTGATAGCAGGAGATCGTGCGCGTCCAACGATGGAAGAAACAGTAGGATACTAACGACTAAAAGGAAACTTTTTTAGTTGACAACAGAACAAAAAAAAGACTTAATCGTTAGATTAAGTCTTTTTGGCTTAGTAGCGGGAACAGGACTCGAACCTGTGACCTTCGGGTTATGAGCCCGACGAGCTGCCTACTGCTCTATCCCGCGCTATTGTGGTGCAAATATACAAACAAATAGTAATACAAAACAAATAAAAACAAAAAAGAATTTAATTTATAACCCTTTTTTGTTTTTATTTCCTTGATTATTACTTGGTTGTCTGTTGTTTGTTTTTTTGAAAAACAATTTTTGTGTATCGGTTGACATCCTTTTTTGCGGCATGTGCTACTTGTATGAGGAGTTGTTGAATGTCTTGTTGGCTAAAATCATTCAACGGGCCTATAGTATCAACAGCTTCCGTTTGAACTCCACAATATGCTAAGATCCCATCTTTGAGCGGTATTATTCCAGTAGATTGGTAGATTTCTTGATGTACCTGAGGAGATAAATCGCCCATAGTAACGAGAATACGCGCTGTTTTTCCTGTTAGAAGTCCTTGCGTATTTCCCGTAGTGTGATGTTTAAAGACTAATCCAGGCAAAAATAAACGATCAAAAAATCCTTTCATTACTGCTGGCATACCTACCCACCACATCGGATGAATCCATACTTGATGCGTACTCCAATAGATATCATCCCATGCGCGGAGTAAATCGGGTTCTAGTTCCATGCGTTGGGTATAACCATATTGGAGATTAGGATTAAAATTTAATTTGCCTATAGGGAGATAGCGCACGGAGGCTCCTAAATCTCTTGCCGTTTCGATATAGGTTTGTGCAAGGGCTGTATTAAGGCTATCTGGATTGGGGTGTCCGTTGATCACTAGTATATTCACGTTATTATCGATTTAAAATAGTTTGTAAATAGCGGGTTTGTTGTTGCCAAAATTCGCGTGCCATAGTTGTTGGGAAAAAATCAAAAACATGAGTAGCCCCTTTTATTTCTTTGATGGTTACGGATACGCCTGCTTCTTTTAGTTGCATTCCATAGTGTTTGGCTTCGTCTTTTAAAGGATCAAACTCAGCCACAATAATTGTAGTAGACGGGAGATTAGCGAAGTTTGTTTGTAACAAAGGGATTGCATAGAGAGGTGGAGTAGTGTAGTTTGTCGCTAAGTAATATTTCCACATCCAATGCGCACTTTGACGGGTTTGCATCGGAGCTTCAGCTAAGGTTTGCATAGAAGCGGTTTGCAAACGATGATCCATAGGAGGGTAGAGGAGGTATTGATGTTGAATCGTTACTTCTTTTTTATCTCGTGCTAGATGAGCAAGTGAAGCGGCAATCGTGCCACCAGCACTACTTCCGCCAATGCTGATATTCTTTTTATTTCCCCCCAACTACTCTGCTTCTTGCGCTAACCAGAGCAACGCATCATATCCATCATCCAATGCCGCAGGAAAAGGGTGTTCTGGAGCTAAGCGATAATCTACAGATACAATTAAAATATTTAAGGCTAAGGCTAACTGGTAGAAAATAAAATCATATTGTTCAGGCGTACCATAAATAAAAGCTCCCCCGTGAAAATAGACGAATACAGGGAGATTATTCTTGTTTTGCGGGCGATAGGTTCTCAAGCGAATGTTTCGATTTTTCGCTCGAGAGGGAATATGATGGTTGTCGACCAGTAAACCTGTTGGAATCTCTAGTGGCTCTTCCGTATCTGCTACTTGTTGCTCTTCCGCTCGAATTTGTGTAGGGTTGTGTGCCAATAAATAATCATAATCAATTTGATTATAAGGACTTTCAAGGATTGCTTGTTGCAGTTCTATTTCGATAGGTGGCTGTATCATATTCGGTATATAAATTAATATGATGCAAAAATAGACTGATATAGTATGTTTTTTTAGGTATAAATCAAGTGTTAATCGGTATCTTTGCAGTATGGCAAGAGAAAATATGTATCAGTCCCTGGAAGTGTATTATGAAAAAGTAGAGGTTTGTCCTTTGCGCGATAGGCAGTTTAACTTTTTTGAACTGGTGTATGTGATTTCAGGAGAAGGATACCATGCTGTAAATGGAAATCGCATTTCATTTCAAGCAGGTGATTTGTTTTTAATTACGCCTCAAGATTGTCATGAATTTGACTTAGAAGGAGTGTGTGAGTTTATGGTGATTCGATTTGGTGAGTCCTATGTCAAAGAGTATCAATGGAAGAGTATTGATCACCTTGAATGCCTGTTGTATTATGCTTCTCATCTTTCCGCTTCGGTATTAGTTCACGAAGAAGATAAACGGTTAGTAGCTCAGTTGATGCAAACGCTACAAGAAGTATTGAAGGTGGAGTTGATGTATAAGGAAGACTTAATTCGACCGATGGTCAATGCGATACTGGTGATCGCTGCACGCAATATTGCTCGAATTCAAGTCAAACCCTTAGAGATGACGACGGACGCGAAGATCATGCAGATTCTCAACTATATTCAGGAGCATATTCGCGAACCAGAACGACTCAAAGTGGCGGTAGTTGCGCAGCGATTTGGTTTTTCAGAAACCTATTTAGGAAGCTATTTTCGCAAGCAATGCGGAGAATCGTTTCAGGCGTATATCTCAGCGTATAAAATTCGATTAATCGAACATCGTTTGTTGTTTAGCGAAATGAGAATCAATGAAATCGTTGATGAATTTGGCTTTGCGGATGAAAGTCATTGCAATAAATTCTTTAAACGACATAAAGGAATGAGTATGTCTGCGTTTCGAAAAGAAGGAATGAATGGAAATGGGAGAAGAGAAAAGGGAAAAGGGAAAAGGGAAAAGGGAAAAGGGAAATGAGAAAAGGGAAATGAGAAAAGGGAAAAGCGTAGCGAATACCAAAACCAATATAAACTCAGTGAGATAAATGGGAGATTGAAATAGTTACTTAACTAAAAAAGGATTGCAATTGCAATCCTTTTTTAGTATTGAAAACATACTCTTTTATTTCAGTATAGAATTATCCATCTCCCATTTCTATTCTCTCATTTCTATTTCCATTTCCATTTACTCCTCGCGATTCATATAGTTTGAGTCAACGAATTTGTAAGTGACAACCCCATCTTGATTCAATACAAAAACTGCGGGAATTGGTAATTCATGTTGTGTTGTACCATTGAAGGTAGGAAGATCAATGCCCAATGTTTCATAGATGGGAATGATATAGTCTTGTAATTGAAACGCAATTCCGATTTGTTTAGCCAATAGATTATCTCGATCAGTAAGCAGTTCGAAATCCAACTGATGAGTTTGTTTTAGCTCTTCGTTATACGCGGGAAGTTGAGGGGAAATCGCAACAACTGTTGTATTTTCTTGCGCTAAACGACTTTGTTTATTTTGGAAGGCACGTAGTTCTAAATTGCAATAGGGGCACCATGATCCGCGGAAGAAACTGATGATTAGAGGTCCTTTTTGCAGTAATTCACTTAATTCCACCATTTGATTGTCCGTATTCTGAAGTTTGAAGTTTGGAAAAGGAGCACCTAGTGCAATCGCACTTTCTTCGAGTTGTAATTTTTTGAGGTCTTCAATGGATTGACCAAAACTTGTTAAAATTGCTGTAGGTACTTGTTGGGCTAAATTTTGATTCAATTCAGCAATTTGTTGAGCTAATGTAGGTATCATTTGCGATAATTTTCAGCAAAGATTTGGAATTAAATCCAAAGAGACAATACCGCATATTCTTATCCCTTAGGGATAAAAAAGTCAATATTGCATGGGCTATAGGGAGAAGAGCTGAAAAAAGTAGTGTGTTTTTTGTTTTTCGGCTGTTTAGCATGACGACCTACCACTCACCACTCACAATTTACCATTCACCACAAAAAAAAAGACCTAATCTTTCGATTAAGTCTTTTTGGCTTAGTAGCGGGAACAGGACTCGAACCTGTGACCTTCGGGTTATGAGCCCGACGAGCTGCCTACTGCTCTATCCCGCGATATTGTGGTGCAAATATACAAACAAATAATACTATAAACCAAGTAAAACCAAATAAAAGTTTTTAAAAATGGAGGGTTTGTTGCGGTTTAAATCCTAATGAGTTGAACAATAGGGGGATTATCTCCAATTGTTTTTTAGATTATTTATGTGCTTCATCGTACAAATGACTTTCACGTACTAAGATAGCAAGGTCATTGGCGGTAATATAGGGTTGTAGGGCCTTGAATTTGGTTGTTGGCCAATCATAAATTTTCAATTGGAGTAAGGTTTCAATTGTAGCGGCATCAAATCTCGTTTTAATTGGTTTCGCTGGATTACCCGCTACGAGAGTATAAGGTTCAACGTTTTTGGTTACAACTGCTCCTGAGGCAATCACAGCTCCTTCACCGATTACTAGGCCTGGCATGATCATCGCACGCATACCGATCCAAGCGCCATCACCAATGTGTGTGTCGCCTTTGCCTTGATAAGCTTCAACAATAGTTTCTAAAAAGGGATATAAGCTAAACCAATCCGTGCGATGGGTGTTATTACCCCCCATTAAGATAACCGCTTCAGCAGCAATGCATACATGGGATCCAATGTGTAATTGATCGATGGGCCAAGCAGGTTCCCATTGACTTAAACTATAAGTATCTCCATATAAATAGCGAACAACACTCTCTTCAAAGGTTCCACTCCATGCGCCACTGTAATAACTTGTATTGCCTTTGATGTGGATATTGGGGTTTTTTACTGTTTCATGTAAATATTCTACTTTAGACCAGTGCTTTTGGTTTTCAATCATATCATTCTAATCTTCATATTAAAAAAAGTAAAGCTAGTAAAATCGCGTATAAATCAAAATTTAGTGCGCTAAAAAAGCTTTTTGGGAAGGATTTAGGTCGAGTTCTTTCATTTTTTTTCAACTATCTCATCGATAAAAACTACCTTTGTACCGAAAAATATATTTTTATGGCACATAAAGCTGGATTTGTGAACATTATAGGTAATCCCAATGTAGGGAAATCGACCCTGATGAATGCATTAGTGGGCGAGCGATTATCAATAATTACGTCAAAAGCACAAACAACAAGACATCGTATTTTAGGAATTGTAAACGAAGAGGATTATCAGATCGTATTTTCCGATACACCTGGTATTATCAAACCGGCGTATGAATTACAAGAATCAATGATGGATTTTGTAAAATCCGCTTTTGAAGATGCAGATGTGTTGATTTATATGGTGGAAGTAGG
>JASLHL010000307.1 GCA_030152225.1 Flavobacterium sp.
GACTGTGATGAGTTTTTAAACATTAAAAATATCGGAAATCCAATCCAAAACTTATTTTACGGGGTAAGTATTCCGGATTATTGGATGAAAGAAATGATTGACGGAGATAAAGAAAAAAGACAATTATGGGCAAAAGTACTGGAAAGCAGACAGCAAAAAGGAATGCCTTACTTGTTCTTCTCTGACAACGTAAATAGCAATAAACCACAGGTATACAAAGATTTGAACATGCGCATCAACGCAAGTAATCTTTGTTCAGAAATTATGTTGCCTTCTTCTGATGACGAATCATTCATCTGTTGTTTATCTTCCATGAACTTGGAGTTATACGACGAGTGGAAAGATACAGAAGCAGTTAAATTAGCAATCTTCTTCTTGGATGCTGTATTACAGGAATTCATTGAAAAAACAGAAGGAAACTACTATTTAGCTTCGGCTAATCGCTTTGCAAAACGACACAGAGCTTTAGGTTTAGGTGTTTTGGGATGGCATTCTTACCTACAAAAAAACATGATTCCTTTTGAAGGGTTAGAAGCGAAAATGTTGACCAACAAAATTTTTGAGGACATCAGTGCTAAAGCAGATAGAGCCTCTCAAGAATTAGCGCGTATTTACGGTGAACCTGAAATCTTAAAAGGATATGGTAGAAGAAATACAACGACCATGGCTATCGCACCTACAACGTCATCTTCTGCCATTTTAGGTCAAACATCGCCTGGAATTGAGCCTTTCAGCAGTAACTACTACAAAGCAGGATTGTCTAAAGGAAACTTCATGCGTAAAAACAAATACTTAACGGCTTTATTGGAGTCTAAAGGAATGGATAATGAAGAAACGTGGAGAAATATCATGCTTTCTGGAGGAAGTGTTCAACAACTAGAAGGCTTAACAGAAGAAGAAAAAGCTGTTTTCAAAACATTCAAAGAAATCAGCCAATTGGAGATTATTCAACAAGCGGCGATCAGACAAAAATATGTGGATCAAGCACAAAGTTTGAACTTGAATATTCCGTCTTCTCTTCCAATTAAAGACGTAAACCGCTTAATGATTGAAGCGTGGGAATTAGGAGTTAAAACGCTATACTACCAAAGAAGTCAAAGTGTTTCTAAAGAAATGGTGACAAACTTAGTAAACTGTAGCAGTTGTGAATCTTAATCACAAGATAAAAAAAGCCTCAAAAGGAATCCTTTTGAGGCTTTTTTGTTTCATATTCAACTTCCTGTTTTCTATGAGGCCTCTACCTCAACGAAAAAAGCATTCTAAGCCTCCTAGTTCTATTTTTTTACTTCTTTCTACCAATCCAAATTATAGTTGAATTTTATGGCTTATTTCAGCTTATTTCTCCTTCAGCTAAAAAAGTAAGGACTTCGATCTCATATTCCTCAAATTATAGCCAACGCTTCATCGGTGACTTGGAAAAGAAAACATCAGAAATATTGGCACCAAGTATTTTCTTTTCTATTAATTCTTCCATAATTTCATCAGAAATCATTAAATCTTCAGCGCATCCCGTATGTTCACCTAACACTCGAATACTATTTTCAATGAATTGATCTTTACTCGCCTTGGACAGGGATTTATCCTCCCAAACTTGCACAATCAATTTCTTGATTTTCATCTTTTCCATTCTATTTTCCTCTTCATCAAAAAAGCGTTCACTTGTCATGAAATCTGCCTACTCTTTCTCTATGCGATATAGCGCTTTTTTATAGTTTTCCATTAGTTTCTATTTCTATTATAACCAACAATTCGATAGGATTCTCTTGGAATTTTTTCAGATATTAAAATTTTATGATTCAATTATTTCAAATCTAATTTCAACTAAATCATTAATTGTATGGAGAATTTCCCGAACATTGCTTGCTCTATTTTCCTTATCGTTATTTTTTCCATGAGTAAATGAAGCAGTTACTAAAATAGGATAATTCTGATATGCCTCTTCTTGCCACCAGCCCTCCTCTTCTACATAATTTTCAAGAATAGAAAGTGTTTCCGCTATAGGACCAAATCTATATCCCAGTATTCCTCTTGACAGAATCTTCAATTGAATCCCTAACTTACTTGAAATTATTTCACCCAAACCTACTTTGTCTTGTTTCGAGAAGCCGAAGGTTAAATAATATGATTTTACCATCTTAGTTAATAACTTTTTATTGTATAACTTTTAGTCATACTAGAATCTATAGCAGCTTCTACGCTTTCAAAGACTCTAAAATTAACGTCTAGATCCGTATCTCGATCGTAGGTCTGCCCTTGATAAGGGTAGTTACAAAATCCCGCATCGCCAACGATCATGCGCACGATTCCAAAAACTGTCCAATGCGTTTAGTTAGAATCGCAAACCATTTTTTATCAATCTTTTAAATACGTAGAGCATCGTTGAAATACTAAAGTAGACAAAACAAACTCTACGTACCAATCTACTCCTTTGAATTGAATATTTAACTGGTCATCTTGAACAAAAATATTTTGTTCATAGCTTACACTTTCCTTGTTATTTTGCCAATTACTAATAGTTGCTTTGTGAATTACTGTTCCCAAGAATTCAATCGCCACTATATTGCAGTCCTTATCCCATTCACCCCATTTTTCTACTCGGATTGCAGGTTCTGTTTCTTCGTGTAAAACCATCGTTACCCTGTCTTGTGTTAAGACAAAACTTCCTAAAGAGAAATGAACCAAACCATCTGGATATATCTTGTTCAAAAATGTACCGTTATCAACTATATCAAGTATATTCATTATTAAAACTATTGATCAAAAGGATCATGCTCTTTTGTGTTCTTAACTTTTCCTGTACGCGTATTGGCAATAGGTCTAACATTAAAATGCACTATTTCTCATTCATTGCTTTCAACAACTTTTCAGCAGTAGCCCTAAGATATTTATAAGGAGAGGTTCGATACCTTGAAATAATAGCTTTTGATTCATTCGTATTTGACTGATAAATTTTCCACAAAGCCTTACTCCAGATAGGTACCATAAAAGTATCCATACTTTCAAGGTCTTGAACTTGTAGATAATTTGATTCTAACACTTTTTCAAAACATTTTACATATTTTTTACTTGCAGGTAGATAATCTAATGCTTCTTCATACAAGTGAATTTTAGTAATCCAATTTAAATTCAATATTTTACTTGAAACCTCGAGTAATTTGCTTTCATCTTCATCTAAAATATAACTAACATTCCAGCAAATTTCTAATTCATCTTGATTCTGATTCTCTATTGCTTCGTATAATCTATCATAGAAATAATCTTCATTATGCTTTAAATCAACGGGATAGATTTGAAAAAAAATATCTACCGAAATTTCATCCACCATTAATTTATTAATTAACGCTATTTCTACTTGACTAATCATAATTATTCTTTTTTATGGATTGTCCAATCCGTTTAGATGATGTAATATGCTCATTAAACACAGATAAAGCATCACCCTTTCCCAATCCAAGATTTACTTGTTTCTGCTTCTTACCCACTTTTTCCTGTTTAAAGTATGCATTTTTTAAACTCCATCCTGATTTCACTTCAGGCATATCAGGATACAAAATTTTTGTTAAGATGGATTGATCCCTCACTCCTATAGATTCTAATTTTTTAGTTGTACCATCTTTTACATTAATCTCAAAAGTAATTCCCTCATAATTCTTTGAAAATGCATACGATGGAGATATAAAAGTCTCCTTCGTTGCAGGAATACTTCCTGTTCTATCGAATATTTCGGCATGTGCTATTGACATCGTTCTATAATAAGTTTCGTCAAGACCAAACACATCCAACCAAATCGTTGGATCTGGTACATACCCATACAACGTTGGGTTATTCCCAGCAAGGCCAATAGGATCCTGGCTGATGTAATTACCTACACTCGGATCATAGTATCGAAAGCGGTTATAGGCTAACCCCGTCTCAATATCTAGGAGCTGTCCAGGATAAAGGTAGTTACAAAATCCGGCATCCCCAACAGTCATACGCGCATTTCCAAAGCTATCGAGTTCGCGTTCCCAGACCTTATCTCCCGTGTCTGTATAGGCGCGGATAGGCGTTCCCAAATGATCGCTAACCAAGCTGTATCGCTTGTTGCCTTTGATCTTTGCCATAGGCGTAAAGCTATCTTCCTCAAACACCCAAGTCATGATATCGTCAGCTGTAGTTACTCTAGCATCGAAAGTTTTGTACTCATGCAAGATGACATTACCTTGCCATACATAATGGGTCGTCGCACTTTTATAGCGCTTGCTCACCCGTCTCCCCAAAGCATCGTATTCAAAGGTTGTAGCCTCTCCATCTGGTCGCACCACCTGACTCAGCATACCCGAACCATTCCAGTAATACGCCCACTTTTTACCCGCTATCTTCTCTATTTTTTCAATGAGATATCCCGCTTTATCATACGTATACTTTGTCGTTTTCGTTTCAATTAAGCGATTTTTAGTATACACTCGATCCTTACATTCCAACTGTTGATATAGGTTTCCACTGGCATCCACTCCACGCCCTTCTATTTCATTCCCCTCATAAACAACCTGTTGCAAAAATCCTCTTGGATCGCGTCTATACTGCGTTAATTTCTGTCCTTGATCAACAAATTGCCGCAATCTTCCGCCTTCTTCCCAGGTGTACTGTCGGTGAAATTGAGGAACTGCCACACTGCTTTTTTGTTGTTTAGTCACGCGTATGTTCTGCATTTGCCCCATTGAATCATAGGACCACGCTTGCTGCATGCCGCCTGTGTAAGCTCTGGTCAATTCCATACCAAAAGAATCATAGGTTTGCATAACCTTCCAATCGTTGAATTCGCTTTGAATACAATTGCTCCACACGTCAAACTGATACTCAAATTTTGCGCCTAAACTACTACTCACTCCGATGCGACGTCCATAAACATCATAGGTACTTTCAACCTGATGGCCATTAAAACACTCCTTAATCACCTGTCCCTCTTTGTTATAGCTTAGCTCCAAAACACCGGTGTCATTTATCGCTTGGCACAAAGCACCACATTCATAAACAAAGGTTTCACTGCTTGCATCGCTGTAATTCACCTGTATCACACGTCCCATTTCATCGTGTTCATAAGTCTTCCATCGATTTGCACTTCGTTCTTCTGTGATCCAACCCGCTTCATTGCGCTTGTACTTCTTCTCTAATCCATCGAATCCTCGCTCACAAATGACCTGTCCCACGGCATCCAATTCAAAGTGATACAACAGTCCTTCTTCATTTTGAATACTGCGCAATCGTTCATTTGAATCGTAGCTATAACGGACCCGTTGACCAGCCTCACTTTTGCTAATCAGCTTGTGCATGCCCTTATATTGGTAGTAAATATTGCGATGGTGATCTTCATAGTGAATCACATTGTCCAGTGCATCGTATTGCAACTGAATAACATTCCCATCTAATTCATAGACTACTAATTCACGTCCTAAGTAGTCTAATACACGTTTTTGCAAACCACCGTTGGGATTAATACTGTGGGTACAGCGATTCCACAAATCGTATTGATATTGCGTTCGTTCACCAGCTGTACTAACCATCGCTATAACGTTGTATTGCTTATCGTATTCCAATGTTGTGTATATTCCCAACCCATTGCTAATCCTCGACAAGAGTCCGTCTTCATTATAGAAAAAATTGGTTTTGGCCCCCAATGGATTGCATTTTTCTCGAATGCGTCCTCCAGCTCCGTATTTATACCCCCACTTCCCTCCACGGGAATCGACAACTTCCGTTGGTAAATAGGGGAAATCTGAATCTTCATAGTTCAGCTGCGTAAATTGGCCATCAGGTTCTATCACTCGAATTACATTGCCTAATTCATCTCGAATTTGGTTTTGTACATTGCCCAAAGGGTCCATACTTCGTTCTAATTCACTGTATTTGTTGTAATACTTCTTCCATACTGCGCCATTTGGATCAATCGTTTCATACACCACTTGATTTTGATGCTTGTAAATCGTTATATTCCCTTCGCCGTCTACGACCTGAGTTTCTCCCTTGTAGTACGTCAGTTTAACGTGTTGAATTCCGCCATCTCCCCAAGATTCAATGCAACGTGCCCCTGTCTTTTTGCCCTCGTATTTAAAAAACCAATGATGCCCATTGCGCCAAGTTTCTTCCACTAGCAAATGATTTTCGTATTTCATGCGTTGTGGTTGTCGTATTTCATCATAATGGACAATCAAATTGCCTGAAGTGTCATAGTCATATTCACTGATACAAACTGCTGGCATATTCATTTCTGGTGCATCTGTCCAAACCTTAGTTAGGCGTCCTTGTTTATCACTCTCTATTCGATATACTCGACCAACTGAATCTAAAATTTCGGATAACGTTCCATTGGAATCATAAGAAAAACGAATAGCAAATCCCTCATGCGTACAGATTGAAGCTAACAAATGAACGTCCTGTTTTGTTGGAAAAGAGTACGCATGAAACAGATACAACTCTTCTGATTGATTTTTGATGTAGTAATACCCATCAGAGTGAAAACACAGCCAAAGTTTTTCTGAACGATGATATCGAGGTGTTGGGAATTCGCGCGTTGGAATACGATCAAAATTAATCAATCGTCCATCCCCTAACCTCACTTGTGCTCTTTGGTACTCTTTATTAATGAATAAGGCCCAATCATAGCTGTGGTGCCATCCGTATCCCAGAGGACCACAATAATCACTATCACTATACCAAACACGCCCAAAAGACAAGGGAATAATCCCTTTAAATTTAAAATCTACACTATCTGTAAATAAATCTCCCCCAGCCACATCAATAGGGTGTCCAACATAGGTTTTTAATTTTTTGTCTATCTTATTGTATAATCCCTCCGTATACTTGTGTTTAAACAATCGTTTATTTATTCGATTTAGTGCTCTTGAAAAACTGCTACAGGGTTTTCCGCTATCCATATTTTTCTGCACTTGTTTAATGCGTTTCGCTTTTAGCTTAGTGAACCCTGCGCGTACAAGAAATTTAGGTGATCCTAGTGGATTAATCGGACAGGGAACGGGATTGGTTAACACCATATGGGTTAGAGGAATCGGTACAATCATACCTGTAGGGACGTAGAGTTTGGCTTTCACTCCACTTTCGGGGTCAGGAGGACCACTAGCATCGTGGATAGACGTCATCCCAATATCTGAACACGCGTTTTGCAGATGGACAGGGGAGCCTACTAATGGGGAACCATCTGCTATAACAAACATACTGCCTAACCATGAATGCCCCCTATTCTTCATTATCGTGTTTTCTGCTACAGGATGAAAACCACCTCCTCCAGGCGCATGTTGAAAGCAGCGAATACTAGTTCCAGCAACAGTACGAGGCAAAGCATGTCCCACTTTTACTGATGCTCCAAGGTTACTAATAAATATTCGTGCAAAACTGGTTACACTCGCAGCCACATCATTAGTGACTGCCGCATCTTGTTCTCCTATCAGATTTTGCTCAACCAATACATCCGTCCCCATTTCAATCGCTTTAAGTCCCCCAATACTCGCTGTCATAGCCACTAAAGCAAGAAAATCCTTTGCGCAAAACGACAGCCCCATAAAAGGGTGAGGCAATGGGACTGGCGAGGGCGAGGGCGGAATCATCACCATATGAATATCAATCAAATTCAAAACGGGATCCAATTGTTTAGACACAGGTAAACAACCGATTCCCTTAGCAAAATTTGTGGTTCGAATTAATGGTAACATCAAAGCATCGCTGAGGTTATCTGCAAAACTCGTTATGGTAGAAAAGGCGGCTAGTCCACCATTAGCAACATTTACAATCGCTCCAACTATCTTTTCCGCCTGATTTAGATTCGGGTCGTTAACAATATTGTGGTGTTTATTATATATATCGGTAAAAGTATTCTTATACCCTTCGAATTTAGATTCAAATGTTTCGGAATAAAAAGACTTGTTATCTTCTTGATTAAGGACATTTTCTTCCTGACTACCAACAAGTTCATCTCTTAAGGTGTTTCTCTCTATCATAGTGGTTCATCTCTTAGTGATCAAAATTTTTACAACTTTTCCCCCTACAAATCATTATCTTATCCTTTTCATACCCTACTGGTGAGCAGCCTTTATCAATTTAACCTCTACCTGAACTAATTAGTAGTCGAAACCATAGACCAAGGCCTATAAAAGCAATTCCTGATACAATGATCCCCCAAGAAATAATACCATTCAATCGCCGTGCTACTGTCTCGCCAAACACATTTTTAATCCATGTAATATTCGTAAATACACCTGGTCCTCCTGTATCGTACATCCATTCATGTCCTTTCATTGACCAATACCATATCACAACACCAACTAACAATAGGACTACGCCAGGCAATTCGGGAAATACTTGTACGAGTTCAACGACCCATCCATCCTCTTGTTTACTCATTTTAATTTTTTATTTACCATAATACTTTTTACACTTTTAGTTTTGATTCTCCATTGTTCTCCTAACAACGGTCGAATAATAGTATCCAGTTCTGTATCGGAGATGTAATCCGTATATCGAGAGTCTAACACCTCTTTAATCAGTAAGCGATATGTTGATGCTTGAGCCAGTGATTCATTCAAATTTACACCTAGGCGAATCCCCTGGTTTAACGCCTCATACCTCAACTGTTTATCTCCTTCTTTATCCGCTGCTATTGCTAATAATCTAAAAGCCTCTACCTGCATCAAATGATCCTGACGATGAGCGTAATAGGCTTCTCCCCTTTTAAAATCTTCTATTGCCCTTTTACTCTTCTTGACCATCATAAGCAAGCTCCCTCTAAACAGATGCGTTTGTCCAGCCAGGTTCTCTAACAACTCTTCTGGAAGTAATTCAACAATTTCTTGCAGGATTAGTATCCCCTGATCGATATAGTGAATTGCTTTTTTAAATTGCTTTTTTCCAAATTCAGAAGTAGCTAAAGCACAGTAAACCATTACCTTTTGAACATGCCAATTGGCATTTTCATTCTTGTTATGCTCTGCGATCGCTAGACATTTTGTAGCGTGTTTATCAATAGCCTTGTCTTGTTTTTTATCGATAGCCTCATAGAGCTGTACCAGGTGATATCTGTACTTTGTGTCTGGTGCCTCAGGGTCACCCATTGCAGCAACTTCTTTTATAGCTTGTGCTAAACCAAAATGATGAGACAAAATTTGCGTGGACTTTGGAGCGTAATTCTTGAGTTCGTTGAATACTGGTCGTTCAAATGTGTCAGATAAAACAAGGCGTATTCTGGGATGCAATTCCAGTTTCGTTAATTCTTTCAGCCAATGGAGTATATACTTTGCATCCTTACTTTGATAATCTAAAACACAGACACAATGCGACTCTTCCTCAAATTCAACGCTTTCGCAAAAGGCATTAATATTCGATACAAATAGTTCAGCTACATTACTCGTTGAAGAAGCGGTTAAATCCATAGTCCACGGAATATAGTTTGCCTCAATTTCCTTGGGTTTATCAGCGTAATTCCACAAAAAAGTGGACATAAAAAGCTCTTCTACCAAGGCCTTACTATAGGTATTCACCTGAAGCAAGGGCGACTTAAAAACGAAAACAACATCTTCAATCTCATTGTCCATGGCAACCATATAGTCGTAAAATGTTTCTATCATTTCCCAATCATCTAATGCAGTGCGAAAAACAAGAAAAGTAAACGTTTGAGTATAACTTAGTTCAAGGTACTTCAACTCAAATTCTTCTGCTCTTTGCTGAATAGGATTGCTCTCCATAACTTTAATTTAGTTTTACGATGGCCCCTTCAACAGCTGCTGTTCCACCTGCAGTTAACTTGGCATTTAATCCACCACTCACTGTCACAGTACTATTGCCGTCAATTGTTGTAACTTTTGACGTGAGTTTTGCTTCATTATGCTCCGCATCCAAAGACAATATTGCTTCGCCACTTTGTTCTACCAGTTTAGTTGAGGCAATATTAGAAATGGTTTTACCCTGTAAATACAACTCCTCCCCCTCTAGGGTGATCTTTCCATTTTCTTCAAGTACCAGCTTCGATTTTCCCGATTGCATCTTAATTGCTTTTGAACTCTTCATCAGAATAGCTCCTTCCCCATCGAGTTCAATAAAATTCTTATTCTTGTCTATAATTTTTACACCATTTTCATCATTGAATTCGATGATATGACCACTTTTAGAACTCCAACTTTTAATTTTATTTTTACTACCGCCTCCAGCACCTATTTCTCCATGAAATAGACTTCCCATTACGATAGGTCTATCAGGATGTTTGTTGATAAAGCCAATGATCACTTGATCTCCAACTTCTGGAACTGTCATAAAACCTCGATTCTTGTCTACCACAGTACTGCTTCCTGCATCTGGCGTCATAACGCGAACAAAAGCCGTACTTTCATTTACTTCTTGCCAATCAAACTGCACTTGAACACGTCCTTTATTTTGAGGATCTACATTGTTAATTACTGTTGCAATTTGTTGTTCTATAACTGGAGTTTCGTAAACAATACGCGGAATAAATCCTGTATCTGCATCGACAGCTTCAAAGTATCCCTTATAAATACCCAATGCATTAATCTCATGCCGGATATTTGTAATCATTATCTTCGTAAAATATTGATTTTCTTTACTTTGAGATTGAACCACATTCAATTCTACTTTACATCCAGGGTATAAAAAAGGAACTGTAGTTGTTCCTGTAATAACAAAAACACGCATGCCTTCACTTCCAATAAGTCCTTTTTGTGCTTGGGTTATATCTTGATTAGTCGTTGCCTTTATAGGGGCTACTTGTAAAGAAGGTGCTGTAAAAATGCGTTGTGATTTTTCATAAGCCGCCTTGGCTAAAGTTCCTTTAGCCTTTAATTCAGTATCACCTATTGCGCTTAAGAGCTCATTATCTAGGCTATTATAGCCGTATAGTTCTCGGTTAACATGTTGCACTGCTAGGCTAACTTTTACCTGATCAATATCCCGTCCATAAGTCAGAGAAATTGGTGCCTCTGTCTTAGGAATATCTCCAAAATACAGGGTTTCTCCATCATAAAAGAATTGCTCACCATAGGCCTCAGCCATACGGGCCAAATAATTATAAGCTGTCTCATTGTATTGGCAACTATAGGCAAGATTTACTGGATTACTGGATTGAATCGCATACTTATATTTTCCTTTTTGAGTATATCCTTCTTCCAAAATAGCTTGGACTACTGCCTGTAAAGAAATGGGATTGGCTCCTCCAAAGCTCTGTATATTAGGAGCTTTATCAAGTAAAATAGTCGGACTATGTCCACTTAGGATAATATCTCCATGGCTTCCTTGCTTTTGTTCAAAGCTAACTTCTGTAATAATGCCAACAAAATCCCGTTCAGGTTTTGCTGCGCTATTTTTATAATAAAAACGCACCAAAATACGCTTTCCTAATAATTCTTGGGTATGCACCATTTGATAGGTTTCGTTCTCACCTAGTGCATTGTGATGTAAGGATAATTCAAACGCATGATGTCCCTTGATACATTGAGTCAATTGAAATTTTTTAATACTCAAACATTCAGTCCCCTCAATTACAATTTTTAAACCTACTAAATGATTGACACCCAAAAGCGTATGATTGGCAATTGCTTTTGCATTGTGCGCTGCATTTGAATTGGTTGTACTAACAAATGAAGCGTTACTATTGTCAGAAGAGGTATTGGTTTGCTCAGGCTCCTTAGCATCAAATAAAGTTTTACTTGTCATAAACTACGCTATCTTACAATAGGATTAATTAGTTACTAACTACTTATAGGAGAAAATGCTCCACAATTGTTGGAGCTCATTTGATAGAAAGTAGAAAAGAAAAATACTAGTATTCTAGGACTTACCTTATCCCCCTATATCCATTTGAGATCTGATGATTCGAAATGGAAGAACATGTTAGGATCACATCTCAAACTAGATTGAGATCGACCTACCTAAGTATAAAAGAAACCAGAACAAGTATGAAGTAAGTAAACAAAACCATTGGATTATACAATTTGCATTGCTACAGGAAGCTTTGTAAAACAAACTTTATACCCATTCTGGGTTCTAAAAAACAGTGTACTAACTTCTAACTCAACTCAATTATGCACTTGGCCAAGTTCCTTGATATGCTGAATTTCCATAATCAATCTGCTCTGCACTCACCACAAAAGAAACATACATGGCATTTGAATTAATTGCATCAAAATCAACATGATGCTGGATCACATATCCATTAGACCATTTCAACGAAATTAAAGTACCTTCTTCATGAGATTTATTGAAGATAATCTCTCCAGTTGTTGGTTTGTACTTACCATTAAGCAAACTTTCTAAAATCTCTGATTTATCAGTTGCTTCTACAGTAATAGTAATAAGAGCATTGGAAGGATCCGATGCTACCCGTCCTGAAACATCTACAGAACGAGATACACCGTACTTCAGATTTAGTACTTTCTGTGCGTCGCCGCCATTGAATTTTAATACAGCTCTTGAATTGTTTTCTGCCATAGTTTTTAGTTTTAAATTATTACTAGATCAAACTTAAAGAGTATTTTTAAATCCAACTTTATTTTTCTGCTGTTTTTAAAAAAATAGAGGGATTTTACTGTTAAAAAACAATATAAATTAACAAATTCAAATATTAATATTTAACAAATACACAATTCAAATAACTATAATGCAATATCCTGCAGAAAGCAAATACAAGGTAGTTAAAATCGTACTTCACCTCCTGCTTTTGAGTTAGATTTGACGGGTTTACCTCCGTATTGAATTAATCTTGTACATATTCCGCCTCCCAATCATTACCATCATCTCCTTTATGCCCATCTAACTTAATTACAAAGCTTTTTGCGGGGAAATAAGGTGTTAGACGGATATCGAGCCACACGCGGTCTTTTTGATGCTTATCTTGCTCAAAACGCACGATTTTAAATTTTTCAATCAATTTATCAGCTCCCTTAATGCCATCCAAGAACAGTACAATTTGCTTTCTCAAATCATCTTCATTTTTTGCATTCCAATTTTCAAAGGCTCTGCGATTTAAGAAATCAAGCAAAACTTTAGTTACATAATCGAAAACACGAACTACAGAATACGTTTGCAATCCAATATTATCTCCATCAAATAAAGTTTTAGCAGAAAAAGCCATAATTTTTCCATATTCATTGACCATAGGGACAAGTCCCATTTTTTCAAGCTGAGAGATTTCACTTTTTTTGAGTTCAAACTTAACAGCATCAACTTCGTTGATTCCCCCATGTTTTTTACCTGCAGCGACTTGGGACATTAGTGTTTTGTGAATCTTTCCCATAAGAGAAGTTGAAGGAGCAATAAACACATCTTCTTCTTCTCCTACCTCCGTTGCTCGACCACGACCAACCAACCAATTACACGTCATAATAACATTGCTTTTGTGAACATCACCACTGGTCAAATTGGCAGAATTAAACAAATCAACGACATCATCTGGCTTATCTAAATTCGCAAAATCCGTCAATAACATGACCTTGTTTTCATTGCAAATTTTAGCCCATTTATCGACGACCATATTAGATCCCATATAACCGGGAATGGACAACAAGGAATAATTGTCTCTTAAGTCTAATCGATCATAATACAACTTAAATTCTTCTGCAATAAAATTGATAAATACCGGGTTGTCTAGATCCGTTATTTGTTCCATGGACGCATTGATAATATGTACATTATCCACTTTATCTAATTCTGTATTTTTATAAAACTGTGCCATCGTTCGATAGGAAATCTCTAACTCACGACTTCGAAGCAACGCTTGTTTTAAATTGCTTTTTAGGCATGTTACGGCTTGTGTTGCTTTTTCTTTACAAGCATCAATCAGCGTCGCTACAGGTTGTTCAGATTCTAATAATTCCAACCATAACTGAATATTTTTCAACAAATCTTCACGCTCTTCTCTTTTACTTGAATCGGTAAGAAAAATTTGCTTTCGCGCCTTACGTTCGGGATTCATATTTGCCATGCCGTCCACCACAGTTTCAACAAATCCAAATCCACCTAATTTATCTAGCGATTTTCCAACGGCCGTCGAACTTAGCGTACTCTGTTGTGCTTGATTGGATACTTGTTGTGCTTCTTGATCTAATTTTGCCATGTTTTTTTACTTTTCTAATTCTTTTGCAATTGCTTTTAATGTATCAGCAAATTCTTTTTTTGCCTCTTGGTCTTCCAGTACTTTTCGAAGTACTTTATTGACGCGCATTTGTTTAACAATCTTATTATACTGTTCTTCCTCTACTTTCAGTCCTTTTAAAAAGACTGAATTTTCTACCATTTTTTTAGGCGTAAAATCCCCTAAATTCTCGAATCTAAATTCTTCTTTTACCGTTTGACCTGTTGTGGTCTCATGTTCCATCTCTAAGCTTGGTCCATAATAATTGAACACCGCTTCAACTGTTTTCAAACCTGCAACGATTTCAGGTGAAACCGCGTCATCCGTTGTAAGTTTGGCGACTAATAAACTTTTATTGCCCTGTATTTCTTGAATTGCTTCGTTAGCATCTACTTTTACTTCATTACCGCCAACACCATAATTAAACATTGTCATTTTCTTGTTCTTATTTAAATTAAAATTATTTTTTTCGCTATTTGAAACCGTTTGTTTATCTTGATCCTTATCAAAATCTTCCTTCTTATTTCTGCTAAAGGCCTTTCCTCGGAATACCTGGTCAAGACTTACTTCTACAGATTCTGCAATCGACTGTACTACTTTTTTTACTTGATCAAACAGCACCATATACTTTCTTTCTAATCCAAAACACTCCAACCGCGATTTGTTTTCGGCGTGGGTGTTACATCCAATTCTGTAATGATGATATTTTCCTTGCGTTGTCCGATATAATCCAACTCGCTTAGTTGTAAAAAAATCTTTTCCAAACTGTTCAACAGGAGCTGTATTTGATCCAAATGCAGTCCACAGTCCACATGCTGATACTTTATTTCCGACACATGAATTAACTGATGCAAAAAAACATGAGGAGCGATATCACTCCATTCGCCAATATAGTTGAGCATTTCCTCTAGTTCTACTGGAGATAGTACTTGTGTTGCTTGATGTAGATGAATAGCCAATTGCGAAAAACACGCCACAAAATAAATAGGTGATACATGAGGGATCACGTTCCTAAAGTGAAAATAAACACTACCGATATCATGAATGAGTATCTGGCACAATTGCTTCACACTAGTTGCGAGTTTTGAATTTTGTTTGTCTACCGGGGTTTTTTGAAAAATGCGCATCGCATACTTTTGTAGCATGGGCATCGATGTTGCTGCGCGATTGTATGAATTAAGTAGTAACGGATGACTCATCATACTCGTACAAGGGGGGATAAAGTGCAAATCAGGTTGTATTTTTTCCCCTTGAACAATCACTTTACCTAACACAATAAAATTGGAATCACTTCTTAATCCATCCGTATCAAAAGAATTTACGGGCATAAAATCTATCCGATGTTTTGGTTTAGTAAAAGGATATCGGGGAGGACTTTCTTCTAAATCAAGCGTTCCATATGGAATTTTATCAAAGGGATTTACCGAAACAATCAAGTAGTAGGCGATATTTTGCTGATGTAACTCCTCTCCCACTACTGGAACTAATCCCTTTAAACTCGTTGTAAAATCGGTGAGATCAATTCTAAAACCTGCAGGAGTTAAAGCACTACAACGCTTAATAATCACTTCAACATCCCCCGTTAAAGAATCAAAAACTTCAAAAATGGCTTGCTCGCTCTTTCTAGAGCTTACGGGTAACAAACCATAATTAAATACATTGGTAAAAACAGCGCGTACCTCTCTAAATCCATCCAAAATAAAATTAGTGTGTGCATCAAAGTGTTGCTGTGAAATTTTCATACCGTCAACCCAGTTAACGGCTTCATATTTTTCGGAATTTATCATTTTCATTCGTCTATTTGTTGTTTGTATTCGATCACGCGTTTGCAAATAATTACATCGTTTTCCCTAATTTTATTTTGGGCCATATCGAGATCAAAATCAATATAGTTTCTCAAGTGAAAAAGAGAGCGTTTTACATAAAAAATCCAAGTATAATACACGCCCTCCTCATTGCTCAATTCGATTGTATTCCCAGCATTTTTGAAGTTGTAATCCTCCAATACTTTCTGAAACCAATCGCCAAAAGTAAGTCCGGTCAAAAGTGTTTTTGCCTTAATCCTAAATTGATGTCCATCTCCGCCATTTTTACTTAACTCCAGCGTAACTACTCTAAGTTTATTTAAATCAAAACCATCTAAATCAAACACTTGTTTATTTTCATCATAGTTCCACGTCTTATAAATACTAAAGGGTATCTTTAAAAATTGAACGTAGCTATAGAAAAAAAGCAAGGGTATTAAAAAAGTAAGGTTACAAGAAGCGGCTAACCATGCATACCCTTTAAAAGGGCTAAGCCAATCGAAAAGATAGACAAAGAGCATTGTCCCAAACAGCAGTAGAAATACTGTGATAGTCAATTCAAATAGCATTGATAATCCTTCGGATATATCGGGTGCTTGAAATCGCTTTAGTATTTGATGTAAATGGATCCAACCCAATAAGAAGTAAAGAATACTCCCAATCAAGTACCAATAAGGGTTAAAAGTATTTCCTGCAAAGCCAAATACTCCAGGTATGCTAAGCAGTACACCCCCAACCAAAAGGTAAAAAATTAGTTCTTTAGACTTGATAAAGGGCAATTTTTTTTTCAGCCAAATCAGTAAAAAAGCAAGTACAACAAGTACTGTTGGTATAATTAAATATTGAATAAAAAAGGCTTTTATAAATTCTATGTGCATAACGATTGTTGTTTATAGTTCACAAATAGGTTGAATATCCTAGTAAGCTATTGTTGTTATTGTCTAGTCGAAATGACTCTTTCTCTTTTTGGGTAAGGAAGTGTTCTATCACAGTAGCAGTAACAGGTAAACAATACTCGTATAGCGCTTGTAACAAAATCCTCAAAGGTGTTCCATCCAAATACAAATGCAGATCCGAATAAACAATTGGCCCAAAGTGAAACATCCAACTTTTTTCTCCATCAAAATGATCATCGACTAGTACACTCGTTAATCCCAGTCGTATATTTCCCAAAACCAAGGAAGAGGAAATTGCTTCAAATTCTGCGATTACATTGGGAATAAAGTAAATAGTTACAGGTAGTTTAAAGCAAGTACTTAAACACTGCTCTATCCATTCTTTTTTGCCTCTTGCCACGTGAAAATAGGGAAGCAAAAAGGTGAAAATTCGCGCATTTTTAGCGTCTAATAGCTTTAATAAGGGCCATAATTCTTCTAACAAGACTAAATATTGATTGTTTTGATCCAACCCGTCAAAACTAGCAGCGAGATCTAAAGCTTTTAATTGGCTGAAATAGACTTCCATCTCAAAAGGTTGGAAAAAGGAGCGTGCTTTTTGTTCAACAAGCCTTTCCTGTCGAATTTGATCCACTACATCCGTAATATTTTTTTGCCCTCGATTAAGGGAAGGTGGATGAAAGATACCTTCAGGCAAATAATCATAAAGACCTTCTCTATAGGTTTCAATATGAATTATTTTTTCTTTCACCTCCATGTATTCCGCTTTAATACACTTTAGATCTTTGTGAAAGCTGCGATTATTACTCCCTAATCGCTTCAAAAAAACACCATCGAGATCGGGGTAACATTTCCAAATAGTATAAGCAATTACCTCTGTTTTATAATCCGTCTCCAAGCTATTGTAATTTTGGACGTATAGTTCATTGATATCTTTCATGTACTAGGCTTCTTCTTCATTCAGATGATCTCCTCTAAAATGGACCAGATACGTTATTCCATCGATTGATCTACTCTCAATTTCTTGCTTTAAACTACGCGAATAATCCACCCAATACAGTGTCCCCATCTCTTCATAATTATCTACTACAATTTCAATGTTTACTGTTCGTACAAAGCCTTCTTTCGGCTTATCACTTACCTGTATCCCTTTGGAAATAGCTATATGCTTACAATTCGCTTGTAAAACCATTTTACAATAATTTTTTACGTCTTCATTTGAAATAATTTTATCCCGCGTGGTTAACGCATATTTATAGGCCTGAATGGCATCCGTCCCTGTCTTTTCTCGTTCTCCTCCTAAAGTGGTACTCAACAGCGTAATGTGCCTATTGACGTTCGTGTACACTTTATCTTGTTGACTAAGCTGAATGCCTTTTCGAATGCTATTAGCTAGTGTACAATGGGTAACCCAATACGTTGCTTTTACGTATTCAGTCTGTGCCATTGGCTCTACAATGACATAGTGGACCTCATTAGCTACACGGCCATTCACAGCCTTGACTTTCTGATCTAATGACTGCATCTGATCCACCATCTTCTTGAGCGCATCAATCACTTTATCTCGATCCAAAATCCCAAAGGCTGAAACCTCATCTCTCGTTAATTCTATCACCTGTGTAATAAGATCAATAGCATTACGCTCACTAAATCGCTCCATTCCTCCTTTGCGAACGGTATATAATCCTTGCCTTAAACTGTTGTTCTCCGAAAAGAGAATCTCATTGTATATCCTTGCATGACTATCGACAATCTGCTCCGTATATAAAAAGGCTTCTCCAACTTGTGTGACCAATGGAATCGTATTTCCCATAATGTCCAAACTCGATTCATTCTGTCTCCACCCTCTGTTGTATACAGGAAAGGCATTCAAGTAAAAAGAAAAACCTTCCATAATTTCTTGGCTATATTGTGCTGGAAAATCGATTTGAATCCAAAGTAATTTTTTGTCTTTTATTAAGTTTTGAGCTTCTTCATTGCGATTTAAAAAAGCGATAGCTTCTGGCACAACACCAAGTGCTAAATCTTCCATCTTTCGTTTAAATCCACTTAATTCTATGAATTTACCTGCATAAATCGCCTTAATATTCTCTTGAATTCGATTTTCAATAGAATAATCCTCAATCGTTGCTTCATATCCGCTTTTATTTACTTGGTTTGAATAGGATAACCCACCTGTAACCACTAAGGGTTTACCTTTCGCTGAAGCCTTGATAAACGGCAGCAATTGATACACAAAACCCAGACTCTCGTAGGTAGGATTATCGCAATACAAACTAAAGCGATCAGGAATATATTCTAATTCATATCCACTGAGATCCAAAGCCAGAAAGAGTTGATTATTCGCTATAGCTCGATCGAGTTTTACGATTGCTCGACTGTTGTAAAAAACATCATACTCCCAAATTCTATTCCCAATTAAGCAATAACAGACCTTGGATTTAACAAGTTGTACATGATCTACAGCAGTAAAAGGAATATCAAGTTTGAGATCCGCCACTGCTTTCACATTTGAAGTAAATATCTTTTTACTGTAAAACTCTTGGTGATTCAACAAAACTTCTCTTGATTCTTCGGGATGGGTGATCGCTATAGCATGGGCAGGTCTTGGATAGGTATAAATACTCGGTGTCAATACTCGTGCTATTTTTTCTAAAATATTGACTTTGATATTTTCGATATCATTATTCACTTTAAAAATCTCCGTACTAAATGCATCAATCAATAAGGAAACAAGTGGATCCAGCGCATTGGGATTATGTACCCCCCAAAGTTTAGTAGCCTGATGAAGAATTCTTGCCTTTATGACTTCCTTTGCATGGTTATTTACAATCTTTTTCATCGCTTTATTTTTTTAATCAACCGCCATTGGACTTAAATAGATATGCGTGCTAAATGTATAGCGTTCCCCTATGTCCGTTAACGTCGCATTAATCCCTATTTTGGCTTTTTTTCGGATCTCCACAAAGTTTTTCGTCCCATAAGTATGTTCCACGTACTCCATATGTACTTGAATCTGGGGATCACAGATTCTCGGCTCATATTTCTTGATTTGTTCTAGTAAACTCTCTTCAAAAATGCATTCCCATTCCACAATTGTAATGGCATTATCAAACTCTAAATCCCATATCGCATTGCCATAATCAGGGTTAAAACGATTTTCTCCTTTTCGTGTCAAAATCAGCAACATCACATGTTGAGCAATACTTTCTGCCAAACTACACATGGGTACTAGCGATCCTTCCGTCATGGCAGTTTCTGGATTAAAAGGAAATTTTAAAAAAGTATGTTGCATCCATTTTAACTATTTAACAAGTTGAAAACAACAGATTCTCCTTGCCAATCAACTTGAATTTTTTGTCCAGCCACCAACTGTTCTCTTACAATCATTTTCGAAATAGGTCGTGCAATTTCTTGTCGAATCACACCATTGATCTGTCGTGCACCATATTGACTAGTAAATCCAGATAAGGCCAATTTTTTCCTTGCTAAATCCGAAATTTCAAAGGCAATATTCAATCGTTCGAAGGCATGAATTAAGGACTTCAACTGAATGGAAAAGATCTCTTCTGCCATACTTTCTGTAATGGGTCCAAAAGGAACAATTTCTGTAATTCGACCGAGAAATTCCGGCCGAAAATAACCTTCCATGAGCTCCATGAGTTGCTTTGAAGTTGGAATCTCCTGCTTGCCAAAAGCGGTGCGAATAGCATCACTGGCAATATTGGAGGTAAACAAAATCAAAGCGTTGCTGAAATCGCCTTCTTTTCCTAGTTTATCGTGGATTTTCCCCTCATCCATTAGCTGGAGAAAGACATCAAAAATAGAAGGATGTGCTTTTTCAATTTCGTCAAATAAAACCACGGCATAGGGTTGTTGTCTAATTTTATTGACCAACATTCCGCCCTCTTCATAGCCAACATATCCTGGGGGTGCTCCATAGAGTAAAGCAGCTGCATGTTCTTCTTTGAACTCTGACATATCAAAGCGAATCATGGCTTTTTCATCGTTGAAAAGCAAGGAAGCAATAGCTTTGGCGAGTTCTGTTTTTCCTGTACCCGTAGGTCCTAAAAAGAAAAAAGATCCAATAGGTTGACCTGGTTTATTCAATCCACTTCGGCTTTCCAGAATTGCATCTGTAACTATTTTTAGGGCGTGTTGTTGGCCCACTACACGTTCGCCTAGTAGTTCTTCCATTGTCAGGAGCTTCTCTTTTTCTTGCGCTTGTATTTTTCCCAAAGGAATACCCGTTTTAGCCGCCATAACGGCCGCAAGCTCCAAACTAGTTACTCGACCAAACTTTCGCGTACTATGTTCCAATAATTCGCCATAAATTGCCTTTATTTCTTGATCCAATCGCGCACTGGACATACTTTGTTCTAATTTGGGTTGTTCAGTTAAAAATCCCCATAAAATGGGACTAATTCTATTTTTCAATTGATTATACTGCCAAACCAGCTCTATTGCTTTGGCTTGCTCATCAACAAATCCCTGCAATAAACAGGAATCATAATCATTCCTCCATGACATCAACGCAGCAGTGGAACGATCATCCAACAGACTAATCGCCGCCATGGTGCGATCTAATAAGTCCAAAGCCGTATCAGGTAGTTTCTTTTCTTTGGCATAGCGCTTGGCCAATGCCACACAAGTAACCAATGCCTTTTCCTCTACTTGAATTCCGTGGTGGGCTTCATAACTTCCAACAACATTCAACAACATTTTCACTGCCGTTTGTTCATCGGGTTCGACAATGTCTAATCGCTCAAATCGCCTGTTAAAAGCCAACGCTGGCTCAATAATCTTGCGATATTCCTCCACGGTTGTTGTACCAATAACGGTCAAAGTACCCTTTGCCAAGTCTGGCTTCAACAAATTGGCAATCCCTCCTAAACTTCCTTTTTGGTCCAGCAATTGGTGAATTTCATCGATAAAAAGAAGAGTATGTCCCAAATATTTACACTCCGTTAGCACCTTCTTCAAGCGATCTTCTACTTCACCCTTGTAACTCGTACCCGCAACAAGTTGACTTAGGTCTAACTGAAACAGTTGACTTGCTTTTAATAACTCAGGTACAGCTCCTTGAATCAACTGATGCGCAAATCCTTCAACCAATGTCGTTTTGCCAACACCTGGTTCTCCAACTAAAAGAACATTGGGCTTCGATTTTCGACCTAAAATTTCAACTAGCGTTCGAGTTTCTTGTTCACGACCAACTAAGGGCGAAAAATGTCCATTTTTAGCTTCATGAAGCATATTAATTCCATAATCTCCCAAAGCAGAGAGCAATATTGAGCTGAATTCTTGTTCCTCGTCCAAGTAAAAAGATGAATCCTCTTGAGATTGAAAAGCCTGAAACAATTCTGCTTCCCTTAGTGATAAAGAACTTAACTCTTCCGCCGTAAAAACCGTATTGGGCTTTACCAGACTAGCCAATACACAAAAGGGCGTTATTTCTACAAGGCCTAATTTACTTCGCACATCTTCTGCATTATCCCACATCAATCGCAATGTACTTGCCGCTGTAATATCAGCTGCGAGTTGTGTCGTTTTAGGATATGCTTCAATTCTAACCTCTGCCCATTCAAAAAAATAAGTTGGATCTTTATCGATTCGCTCTAAAAAATCGTATAAATCGATCTTTTTATGCATCAATGCTTGTAAGACATGTGCTCCATCATATCTAGCATTATAATTTTCTCTCGCAATTGACTTCGCGATATGAATCACTTCTTCTACGGATTCATTGAATAGTACTGCATTCATATTCTCTTTTGTTTTTAAGGCATTCCTCTTTTCACGCGTTCTATATAATCCTTCGCGTGGCCTTCATTAATTTCATTTTTTGGAAATTGTTCCTTGATTTTCTCATGCTCGACAGGTAAAAAATCAAAAGCCTGATCTTTTCTTTTTCCAGTACTATAATTTAATAGCGGGAGATAGGTTGTGTTTAACCAATAAAAAGTTTGGTTGTGTTGCTGAAAACGAACGGATTTATCTCCTTTGTGTTCCTCTATTTCACTGGCTTTTGTCTTAAAACTTGCAAAGAAATCCTCCAACATTTTCGCATTCATCCACCGGCTTTGCCTCCATTTTTTTAGTTGGAGATTCGACAGTGAATCAAGAGGCATTTCATACAGTCCCGTCTGTTGAAATAACCCAAGGAACAAGGTGTTATCAAGTAAAAATCTTCTCTTGAGCTTTTTAGGCAAAACACTTTTATCTCTTGCAACTTGGATATAATTGCGAATCATTTGCCGATTGGATACCTTCTTATTCTTAAAGACACCCGCATAAATACTGAGGTAATAATCGCGTAGTTGTTCCAATTCATCTTCATCCAACAACACACCATACTCCAAGACATTAGATTCAGCACCCTCTTGTTTTTTAAGTCTCCCCTTTTGTAGGTAGACATAAGTTTGATCGCCTAATAAACGAGCAATAGCTTGCGAAACATAACGCTGTTCTTGTGGAAAAAAAGGAAGGTACATCGGTTTTATTTTAGCCCGAGACATCCCCTGATCACTCCTAAAAGCAGCCGTCAACGTACTATCTATCTTCTGATTATCCACAACAATTGACTGTGTTATAGCTTGTAGGGTCTTTTGCAACAAAAACGGCGTATTTACGTCTCCTTTTTTGGGAAATATAACTGCGCCTTGATGCATGCTTTGCAAAGGATAATTCAGTTGATAGACCCCTTCATTTCCGCGTGACAAATCAAATTCATTCGTTTCTACAACATTTTCATGGTGAATCAATTGTTGCTTTTTATACGGTACAAGCTGATCAGACGAAGTTTTAAGTACGTCTTCCGCAAACAGGACAAAATCGTTATAAGGATCCCTATAATTTGCCTGAACTTGATAAAAAAGTAAACGACAATGCGTATCGACGATTTTCGCAATGATATCTTGCTGTTTTTCTCTATCTTCTGCCTGTATTGTTTCACCAACAATGACCACTAGATTACTCTGGTATTCACGTGACTGCAAGAGGTTTTTCAAGTCTTCTATCGATTCATACAATGTTGTTTTGGTTGCTGTTGTCTCTTGAAAATTCATAGGTCGTTCAAAAGAATTAGCCCATGTTGCAAAATCCTTCATCTGTACTTCATACTGTTGTTTAATAGCTGGATCAACTTGATAGAAAAGTGTTGAATAGGAAATAGAGTCAAAGTGTGATTGCGGGTCAAATTGCGTTGCTAATCCCTGAATCATAGCTTTAAAAGACGAGACATGACGCATGACTTCCTGTGATCCATCGAGCACAAAAACTACATTCAGCTTTCGTTGCTCTTCTACCATTTTTTTATAGGTCGCATAGGATATTGACGCCCCATCCACATTGAAAATGCTGTTTTCCGTATAGTCCAAAAAATGATCCCAATAGCGAATCTCAAAATCATCCTTACTCCAGTGATAGGTCAAGGGATACAAATGATAAAGATCATTTATATCCTCTACTTCGGCGGAAGATATTACAGGTGTAAAAGCAGCAACTCCCTTTGGATTACCTAAGCCCAATTGTACGGCAGGCATACCCGGTGTTGATTTGATTCTGAAAGCCGTTCGTTCTCCCCAAATAGACAAAATACGCGCATCTACCCAACCATACTGTTTAGGATCCAATTGATTGGCATCAATTTTAGGGTTTTCTCCAATAAGTACTCGTTTTTGATCAGCCGTAAACATATAGGGGTAAACGACAGCATTAATTGGCATTTTACCAATCGAGGGATGCAATAAGCTTGGGTCTTGAAATAACGTGATTGAATCATTTTGTACAAAATCTTCACTATGAGTAATTACATCGGGATCCTGAAGTAATAGCAATCCTTTCAAGCGGAAACCACTTGTAGCACTTCGAAGCGATTCGCTCCACAACAACAAATCTTTTTCACGCATCCATCCTTGCGTTTTTAGTCGCGCTTTGTCCACTTGCCCATTCACTATACTACCTGCTTCGTATTTTATTACTTTATAGCGATCTCCGCGTTTTTTCAAAACAACAAAGGGATCAAAAAACAAAGCTTTCTTATCTGCCTGCTCATCCTTTGGGCTAGCATAGACTGACCCTGCTTCTCTCGAAGCAAAAACAATCCACGGCTTCGAATATTTTGGAAATCCAACCAACAATTCGTTGTCTCTCCACGGGTAAATCATACTAGATGGAGGTGTTTTTTGAACCGTAATTTTTTTCCCTCCACAGCTCCATAACCCTATTCCTCCAACAAATAATAAAGCCCATAATCTACGTGCAACCCGATCTTTCATCTCTAATTCAATATTTGTTCTACCGCAATTTTTGTCACACATTTCACTTCTTCATCAAAACCTACTTTAACCGATTGAATCACTGCATTGCGATCAAATCGCAGTCCCATACAGTAGTAATAAAACGAATTTTTTTTACTGGTATTCACCGAAACAAAAGCATTTTCATTATCACATAAATACTTTTTTACCAAATAGTTATAGTGCTCATTAAAAGCTACTCCTAGCGCGATTTGTTGCAGGTGTTCTTTAAAATCACTATCGATTTCTTTGTATTGTTCTTCCACATCTAATGCCTCCGTCAGTTTTTTAAATGAAGGGTGAATGATTATGTTGTGTATCACAGGATACGCTGTTTCATCGGTATAGAGATATACCCGATACTCACCAGGTTCTTGATAGGTATAAATGACAAAAGGTTCTTTGGCATCAATCGTTCCTGTTTCTCCAAATTTCCAGCTGAATAAGCTAGCCTTAGTTGTATTTGCACGGAAAATCACATGTTCATACTGCATGGCCTCAGAAGGTGCATCTACCGTGGTAAAATAATCGCCATTATCCTTTTTTGAACTTGGTTTCACCTCAATAGCAACAGTTCGAGCTACCCTTTCATTAATCGTAAATGTCACTTGATAAAATCCAGGGTTTTTATAGCTGTGTGTCCCTTTATTCTCCATAGAAAAATTCCCATCGCCAAATTCCCATCGTTTTACTCCTTGAAAGGCGATATGATCTTCACTAACATGAAGCGTATCTCCAACCTCAAGTACGGTTGGGTATACGGCTATTTTCATCCCTGAAAACGGAGCGTAAACTTTTTTTTGGAAAAAGTAAATACCCCCTAGTAGCAAGAGCAAAATTCCTGCTAGAAGTAAAATCAACTGATCCTTATTTTTTCTCTTATAACTCATTTTATTTCGCCAATTGCATGTTCTTTCGTTGAATCAATTGTTGTTTCTTATCTTTAAAGCCAATGCTACATTCCTCAAACTCCTTGCGAAATTGTTCGGTATTTTCCGTTTTCCTTCCTACAATCTTTTTGTCTTCAAAATACATCTGATAAAAATTTGCTATTTGCCTATAGCCTTCCTTTCTAGGATCATAACTATTCGTATGGCTAAAAAAACTAGCCACAGCATCAATGCGTCTTGCTAGGTCATTTTCAACCTGAGGTTGCGGACTAGCAGCTTGCAGTTGACTGATTTTTTGAAACGTTTCTTTCATGACTGGCTCCACCGTCTTTTGTAGATCATTAAATTGGTTGTACTGTTCTACTAATTGGGCATCCAATACAGTTGTTTGTGAAAATGGCGACTGATAGGAAGACAAAAAAATCAAGCCTAATAAGAGCTGCGTGAGTAGTAACATGCTAACTAGATATAAAAATTGATAGGTACGCTCTTTTTGAGAAAGTGACTGAGATCGATAGTATCGCATTGGAAATTATTTAATGTTGAATTTTCGTATGGGATCGTCATTTAACTCTTTGTGTACTGTTTTGAAACGGTTCAAGCATTCAGTTAGATCTTTTAAAGCCAATGCTTCTTCCGTATTCACTTGGATGATTTGACTTTTCAAAAGCAACAAACTATCCAGTTGAGTAAACAATAAATTATAATAACTGAAATCTTCTGATTTTTCGGCTTTCACTAGATTTTTTATCTCTTGTACTTGTTTGATAATATACAGTTCTAATGCCCCGTCATTTTGCACCTTACCTGTGTTTAATAAGCGCATATAGTAATACACCGTATCCACTTTATTTTGCAAAGTGTATTGTTTGTTCAGCACTGTTTTATACGCTGTAATATCTCTGCTCACCTGTTTCTTTTGTTGGTCCGAACTTTCAAAAAAAAAGTAGATAACTAGAAAAAAAGCTAAAATTAAAAATATAAACTTTGCAAAGAAATAAGTGAATTGTAAATAAATATTCTTATAATTTATACTTTTCAAATACATAATAGAACTAATTTAATTTATTTATCACGAATAATATAATTAATCAAAATTAGTATTAATTTTATATTATCCAAGATAAAAAAAACATAAATGCCAATTAATCTATCCATTTGTGAGTCTGACTTACATTTCAGAAATGTAATTATTGAACATATTAATCGTACATTAAACTTCGAATTACTCGATGCGTATGTTAATGGTTATGAACTCGTTAATAGAATAATTTTCAAACAGAATAATTTTCTATTAATAGATAGTTTCACCCCTATTATAACTGGTATTGAAGCCATTAAAATTTTGCGAAAAAAAAATAATCAAACACCAATAATAACCTATTCACAAGTCTATCAAGCGGATATTCACCAATCATTAAAAGAATATAAAAAGGTCTATTATTGTCAAAAAAACAGTACAGTAATCTTTGCGCTATTACTTGCTTTACTCCAGGAACAGGAAGATACCTACACCCAACATCTTGATCAATGGAAAAAGAGTACAACTGCGTTTTCTGTCTCCAACATCGATCAACAAAAAGTCTTTTATCAACCCTCTCTTCTGGAACTACAAATCATCAATCATGCAAGTAAAGGGCTGACCAATAAAGAAATTGGAGCTTTAGTACACCTTAGTGGAAGAACTGTTGAGACCTATATCAAAAAGCTTACCCAAAAATTCAAGGTTAAAAATAAAATTCAATTAATTACTTACTGTGTGGAGCAAAACCTACACAATTACAAGTAAAAAAAAAGGATTAAGATAAACGATACTAGCTATAACTTTCGCCAATGTGCCCCATGGATAGCCTACAGATCCATTATCTTCGTTTTAAAGCACTTTCTCCTTTGTCAGAGCTAAGATTACTACAATCGAATTTAAACGCTTAAAACAGGGGAAATAAAAAAGGGTAGTTAACCCATCGTTAACTACCCTTTTGTTATGTTGAATACTTAAATATTAAATATCAAATCCCATAGATACTCCAAGTTTAGAAGCAATTACTTTTGCCACTTTGCCTTTCAATTCTGGAATTTTTACCGATTCCATTACTTCATCTGTAAAGGCATACATCAACAATGCTTTTGCCTCTTTTTGAGGAATACCACGTTGACGCATATAGAACATTGCTTCTTCATCTAATTGACCGATGGTACAACCATGCGAACAGCGAACGTCATCTGCGAAGATTTCCAGCTGTGGTTTTGTATACACTTGTGCTTTATCGCTCAACAAGATATTGTTACTCTGTTGGAAACCATCTGTTTTTTGAGCAATCTTATCCACATAAATCTTTCCATTGAAAACACCTATTGAATTGTCATCATACAATCCTTTATAATTTTGGTGACTTTCACAGTTTGGACTATCATGAGAAACCAAGGTATAGTGATCCACGTGTTGTTTACCTCCAATTAGCGTAATCCCTTTCATCGTACTGTCAATACGCTCTCCATCTTGATAGAAATTCAAGTTGTTTCGCGTTAACTTACCTCCAAAAGAAAACGTGTGTACTGATACTCTACTCTCTTGTTTTTGTTTGATGAAGGTATTGTCAATCAATGTCCCTGTATCTAAGTCATTTTGCAATTTATAGAAATCGACAATTGCGCGTTTGTGACTAAAGATCTCCGTAACTGAATTGGTAAATACACTGCAATCGTCTAAACTTTGGTGACGTTCTAAGATTTGAACATGTGCATTTTCACCCACGATAACTAAATTACGCGGTTGAACCAATAAAGCTTGTTCACCTGAAGTAGACAAATAAATAATTTCAATCGGTTTAGAAACTACTTTGCTCTTAGGAATATTAATAAATGCTCCTTCTACTGCATAAGCCGAATTTAAAGCCGTTAAGCTGTCGTTTTTATCTGCAATGGTATTGTAGTAATTGTCAATCACCATTTTATACTTCGGCTTAGTCAAAGCCGCTGACATCAAACAAACATCTAAACCATCATGTGTAGTAGACGATAAATGCGAACTGAATACGCCATTGATAAATACCAATTTATACGTATCAGAATCACTTAAAAAGTACTGTTTAACTTCTTTGTATTCGATTGCTACCTCTTTCTTGGGAACCACACAAAAATCTTGTTTTAAGATTGAATTCAACGAAGTATATTTCCACGCTTCATCTTTTTTTGTAGGGAATCCCTTATCTTCAAAAGTCTTTAGTCCTTCTACGCGAATTTTGTGTAGCGTATCATGCTCACCACTTAATTGCTGTTCGAAAGCAACAAAAGACGTTATTAATTTATCTTTAAGTTCCATATTCCTTATTTACCTATTAGATTAAAATGACTGTATACTGTAACCAATCGCAAGATTATAGCGATTCTTTAATCCAGTCGTATCCTTTTTCTTCTAATTCTAAGGCTAATTCTTTTCCTCCTGTTTTTACAATTTTTCCGTCGTATAAAACGTGTACAAAATCAGGAACGATATACTCTAACAAGCGTTGGTAGTGCGTAATTAAGATTACGGCATTATCTTCGCTTTTTAATTTATTTACTCCATTAGCTACAATGCGCAATGCATCGATATCTAGTCCTGAGTCTGTTTCATCTAAGATAGCAAGTTTAGGTTCTAACATCGCCATTTGAAAAATCTCATTACGCTTTTTCTCTCCTCCAGAGAATCCTTCATTCAACGAACGCGATAAGAATTTTCTATCGATTTCAAGTAATTCTGATTTTTCCTTGATCTTTTTCAACATTTCATTCGCAGGCATCTCCTCTTCTCCTTTTGCTTTTTTCGCTTCGTTGATGGCTGTTTTAATGAAATTCGTTACGGAAACTCCCGGAATTTCAACTGGGTATTGAAAAGATAAAAACACGCCTTTGTGTGCTCTTTCTTCAGGAGCTAATTCACCTAACTCTTCTCCTTCCAATAACATTTCACCTTCCGTTACTTCAAAAGCCTCATTTCCAGCAATTACAGAAGATAATGTACTTTTACCAGCACCGTTAGGTCCCATAATTGCGTGAACTTCACCTGCCTTTACTTCTAAATTAATTCCTTTTAATATTTCTTTATTTTCAACACTTGCGTGTAGGTTTTTTATCTGTAACATAAACTGTTTGTTATTTTAAATTTGTAATGATACGAAATGCCTTCATTAGTTTATAGTGGATTAACCCACACTTCCTTCTAATGAAATCTCTAGTAATTTTTGTGCTTCTACAGCGAACTCCATCGGTAATTTGTTCAATACTTCTTTTGAGAAACCATTGACAATCAAAGCAATTGCTTTCTCAGTTGAAATTCCACGTTGGTTACAATAGAAAATCTGATCTTCACCAATTTTACTTGTTGTTGCTTCGTGTTCAATTTGAGCTGTTGAATTTCTTGCCTCAATGTAAGGGAAAGTATGGGCCCCACATTCGTTACCCATTAACAATGAATCACATTGAGAAAAGTTTCTAGCGTTTTCGGCACGAGGACCTACTTGCACTAAACCGCGATAACTATTTTGAGATTTACCAGCTGAAATACCTTTCGATATAATAGTCGATTTCGTATTCTTACCTAAGTGAATCATTTTTGTTCCTGTATCCGCCTGTTGGAAATTATTAGTAACCGCAACAGAATAAAATTCTCCTACAGAATTATCTCCTTTCAATATACAAGAAGGATATTTCCATGTTACTGCTGATCCAGTTTCTACCTGCGTCCAAGAGATCTTAGCATTGGTTTCACACAATCCGCGTTTTGTTACGAAGTTGAACACGCCTCCTTTACCTCCTTTGTCTCCAGGATACCAGTTTTGAACTGTAGAGTACTTGATTTCAGCATCGTCTAAAGCGATCAATTCAACCACAGCAGCGTGCAACTGATTCTCGTCGCGAGACGGTGCAGTACATCCCTCTAAATAAGAAACATAACTTCCTTCATCTGCAATAACTAACGTACGCTCAAATTGACCTGTTCCCGCTTGATTAATACGGAAATACGTCGATAATTCCATCGGACAACGAACGCCTTTAGGAATATAACAGAACGATCCGTCAGAGAATACTGCTGAATTTAATGCAGCATAGAAATTATCCGTTTGCGGCACTACAGTTCCCAAATATTTTTTTACTAATTCGGGATATTCTCTAATCGCTTCAGAAATAGAACAGAATATAATTCCCTTTTCTGCTAAGGTTTCTTTAAATGTCGTAGCCACAGAAACGGAATCCATTACAATATCTATTGCAACACCAGACAAACGTTTTTGTTCGTCTATTGAAATACCTAATTTGTTGAACGTCTCCAATAATTCTGGATCAACTTCATCTAAACTTTTGTATTTATCTTTACTTTTTGGTGCTGAATAATACGAAATAGCTTGGAAATCTGGCTTTTCATACTGCACATTGGCCCATTCCGGTTCTGTCATCTCTTTCCAGATACGGAACGATTCTAACCTCCAGTTTGTCATCCATTCAGGCTCTTCTTTTTTAGCAGAAATAGCTCTGACGATCTCTTCATTCAATCCAATCGGAAATGTTTCAGATTCTATATCTGTATAGAATCCATACTCATACTCCTTACCTTCTAATTCTTTTTTTAAATCTTCTTCTGTATACTTGCTCATATATTGGTACTTAAAAGCAATTATTACCTGCTTCTACATTAGACTTTACTTTGGTAAAAGGGAAGATTGAGTTCTTCCCTTTTTTGTACTATAAAGAAAAACTTTCTCCACAACCGCAAGTTCTACTTGCATTCGGGTTGTTAAAGTAGAAACCTTTTCCATTTAACCCTCCTGAATATTCAAGAGTTGTTCCTACTAAATACAAAAAGCTTTTTTTATCAACAGCAATCTTCACCCCGTTATCTTCAAAAACTTGATCTGTTTCTGCAATTTCACGGTCAAATTTCAATTGGTACGATAAGCCGGAACATCCGCCGCTTTCTACCCCTACACGTACGTAATCTTTTTTGGAATCGAATCCTTCATCTTCCATCAAAAGAGCGACGCGTTTACTTGCTATATCTGAAACTTTTATCATACGTTTTACTTAAAATAGATTAATTCTATACCGATGGACAAAGGTATTATAAAAAAATGGTTTCTAACACTAACTAACATATTTATAACGATTAGAAGTTTTAATACTAAAATCGATAAAATCTATTGTTCTAAACCATTTTTAATTACTTATTACGCAGTAGATTATCAAATTTACTACCAAATCAAAATCCGTTTAATACAGGAAATAAATTCTTTTTCTATTTAAAAAGCTTTCGTTACAAATTTCGCATCTAATTTTGGATATACAAGACACAAAAAAAAGAAAGGATTGAACAAATCCAAGAAAAGCATTTTTTTTCCTTCTTAGAGGTAAAATACTTTTTTTCAACGCTTTAAATACTAAGCATAAAAATGAGACATTACGTTTTATTTTTATGCTTTTTTAGGCGAATCTTCTGCTTTATTTTTCTGTTGATTTATGACCAATAGAACTTTTTTTGCCCTAGGAAATCCAATTCCTATACCCTTCCTTTTGCATAAATTTCTTACTTTGCATCCATCACATGTAAAACAAGTCGATATGAAATTATACAGCATAGAAAGTGGTAACTTTAAATTAGATGGTGGTGCTATGTTTGGTGTGGTTCCCAAATCCCTTTGGAACCGAACCAATCCCGCCGATGCAAACAATCAAATTGATCTAGGGGCGCGTTTACTCCTACTTGAAGAGGGCAATCGACTCCTACTCTTCGATACAGGTATGGGCAACAAACAATCGGACAAATTCTTTGGATACTACGCACTATGGGGTAATCATACAGTAGAAAAATCACTGGCACAACACGGCTTTCATCCTGATGATATTACGGATGTATTCTTGACGCATCTTCACTTTGATCATGTAGGTGGTGCAGTGAATTGGAATGCAAATAGAACGGGTTATGTCAATGCCTTTAAAAATGCGCGTTATTGGTCAAACGAAGAGCATTGGCAATGGGCAACCCACCCCAACGCAAGAGAAAAAGCGTCTTTTTTACCTGAGAATATACTGCCCATTCAAGAAAGTGGAGCCTTGCATTTTATCGCTAGAGGCAACACTGACTACCTAGCGGAAACGGATTTGGGTTGTTCGATTTTCTTTGCCGATGGACACACAGAGAAGCAAATGATTCCCATACTCAACTACAAGGGACGCAAATTGGCCTTTGCTGCCGATCTTCTACCAACAGCAGGTCATGTACCCTTGCCCTATGTAATGGGATATGACACCAGACCTTTGTTAACTTTAAGTGAAAAAGAAAAATTTTTAAAAATGGCAGCTGACGAAAACTGGTTGCTATTCTTAGAACATGATGCACATAACGAAATAATTACAGTACAACACACCGAAAAAGGAGTGCGTTTAAATGAAATTTTCAAGGCATCAGATATCTTAATTTAATGTTAAGCCTAAAGTTTTCAACTAATTAAATACTATTTTTATCGGTCTTAAACGAATTTTAAAAAAAAGAACAATGCGTTTGATTAAACCAATTTACCTATCAGCAGCCTTAGCTTTTGCTCTTGCTAGCTGTGGAGGCTCAAAAGCGATTATACAACAGCCTATTTCAAATGTAGATCAATTACCTACAAGAAGTAGTGACTTATCAGAAGAACAATTAAAGAGATGGAGTCATTTAGACATCCTTAGAGATACTGTGCCTGGCATGTCTGTTGATCGTGCCTATGAAGAACTATTAAAAGGAAAAAAACTTCCTAAAAAGGTAGTTGTTGGCGTAATTGACTCGGGAATCGAAATTGATCACGATGACTTAAAAACTCAAGTTTGGACAAATCCAAATGAAATTGCAGGTAACCATATTGACGATGACAACAATGGCTATATAGACGATATTCACGGTTGGAACTTCTTAGGAAAGTCTGTACATGAAAATGTAGAAATGGTTCGCGTAGTTCGCAGAGGTAATGATGGATCTGATCAGTACCAAAGAGCAGTAAAAGAATTGGCGAAAGAAATCCAAGAAGCAAAAGAAATCCAAGTTAGAGCGGATATGTTGATGCGTGCGAACGAAAGGTTAGCCACTTTCTTAGGTAAAAAAGACTATACCTTGGCAGACCTAAACGCAATTGGCGATGATGCATCCGAAGAAATTCTACACTCTAAAAAAGTAATCGCTAATATTTTAAACAATGGACGTGAGCTTTCTTGGTTAGAAACATACAAAAACTATGGGGATAGCAAGTTAAAATATCACTTAAACATTGACTTCAATGGACGTGAATTGGTAGGTGATGATCACGCGAATATAGACGATCGTATCTATGGAGATAACGATGTAATCGGTCCAGATCGAGACGAAGCTAAACACGGAACACATGTTTCGGGAATTATTGCACAAACGAGACACAATAAACTAGGTGGAGATGGTGTTGCATCAGAGGTTGCAGAAATCATGGCTTTACGCGCTGTTCCTGATGGAGATGAGTACGATAAAGATATCGCTTTAGCTATTCGCTATGCTGCTGATAATGGAGCCAAAGTAATCAATGGTAGTTTTGGAAAATACTTTGAAGAAAACAGCCAATGGGTACGTGATGCAATCCAATACGCAGAATCAAAAGACGTATTAATCGTTGTAGCAGCTGGAAATGACGCTATGGATTTAAACATCGAAGGTGGAGTGGAACGCTATCCAAATGACAACGTAAAAATGGGACCTGAAGTAGCAAGCAACTTCTTAGTTGTAGGAGCGTTAAACCCTAAATTCGGAAAAAATATGGTTGCGACTTTCTCAAATTACGGACACTATGACGTTGACGTATTTGCACCTGGAGTAAAAATTTACGCAACAACACCGAATAATACTTACGAATACTTACAAGGAACGTCAATGGCATCGCCAAACGTAGCTGGAGTTGCTGCATTGGTTAGAGCGTACTATCCTGAATTTACAGCAGCTGAAGTGAAAAAAATTATCATGGATTCTGGTGTAGCTGTAAATATTGATGTCGTTGTTGGGGAGAAAAAAGAAGTGCGTAATTTCAATTCAATTTCTACTTCTGGAAAATTTGTTAATGCATACAATGCCTTGCTTTTAGCTGAAAAGTTGGCTAAGGCAAAAAAATAATATTTTTCTTCTAATCAGGAAAAAAATCCTATACTCCACAACTTAGTTCTTCTTTGTTGTGGAGTTTTAATTTAAAGTAACATATGAAAAAATTAGTTGCAGTTTTCTTCTGTTTTTTGCCGTTTTTACAACAGGCAAATGCACAACAAAACCCTAATCCAGGGTATTGGCAACAACATGCAGATTATAGCATGGATGTCAAAATGGACGTTAAGAAATTCACCTATACAGGGAAACAAGCCGTAGCGTATACCAACAATTCACCTGATACCTTACGCAAGGTATTTTATCACTTGTATTTCAATGCTTTCCAACCTAACAGTGATATGGATGCCTTGTTGATGTCTATTCCAGATCCAGATCCTCGTATGGTAAACACCAAAGAAATTAGAGGGCGTAAAATCTATGAAAGTAAAATCAATAAGCTCAAAGAGAGCGAAATAGGCTTCCTCAAAATCAAAAACCTTACACAAGACGGCCTAGCTGTTGAACATCAAGTGGTAGGAACAGTAATGGAAGTAACGTTAAAAGTACCACTTGCGCCGAATCAAACAACTGTATTAGATTTAACCTTTGATGGACAAGTTCCGCAAATGATCCGCAGAGCTGGACGCAATAGCAAAGAAGGCGTTGCCTTATCCATGGCACAATGGTTTCCAAAACTAGCGGAATACGACTTTGAAGGATGGCACACAGAACAGTACTTAGGAAGAGAATTTCACAGCGTCTGGAGTGATTACGACGTAAAAATAACTCTAGACAAAGACTATATTGTTGGTGGGACAGGAATCTTACAAAACAATAACGAAATTGGTCATGGATATGAAGATCCAGGAGTGAAAGTTGGCCCTCTTAAAGGGAAAACCCTAACGTGGCATTTCAAAGCGGCCAATGTACTAGATTTTACTTGGGCTGCAGATCCTAACTACATTCACGATATATACGATGGTCCTAATGGAGTTAAGTTGCATTTTTTATATAAAAACAACCCTGCCATTGTAGAAAACTGGAAAAAATTACAACCCATTACAGCTCAATTAATGGATTTCTTCAACAAAAATGTTGGGGACTATCCCTATTCCCAATATTCTGTAATTCAGGGTGGAGATGGTGGTATGGAGTATTCCATGTGTACCTTAATCACAGGTGAACGCAAATTTCCAAGCCTAGTTGGTGTTACAGCACATGAATTAGCGCACAGCTGGTTTCAACACGCTTTAGCAACCAATGAAACGAAACATGAATGGATGGATGAAGGTTTTACGACTTTTATTTCTGATTTGGCTATGTTGCAAATCTTGCCTAAAGATGATTTAGAAGACGATAATCCCTTTGCTTCTACCTACAAAAGTTACTACAACATGGTGGCGCGAAACATTCAAGAGCCTTTAACTACGCATTCTGATCACTATTTGACCAATAGAGCGTATTCTATTTCGGCCTACAGCCGAGGATCCATCTTTTTAACCCAATTGGCTTATATCATTGGGTGGGATAATATGATGGAGACGATTAAAGAATTTTACCGCCAATACAAATTTACCCATCCTACGCCTAACGACTTTAAACGTACAGCAGAGCGTTTAACAGGAGCAAATTTGGATTGGTACATGACTGATTGGACCATGACTACCAATACGGTAGATTATGCGGTATTATTTGTCGAAGAAATTCAAAAAAACCAGTCACTAGTCACCTTGAAGCGCATTGGTCGTGCAGGAATGCCTTTGGATATTTTAGTTACTTACGAAGATGGGTCAATGGAAACCTTCTATGTACCTTATACAGCCATGATGTGGAATAAACCCAACCAGTATATCGAATATGAACGTACGATTTTAGAAGGATGGGGCTGGGCGCAACCTGAATATAAGTTCATCATCTCTAAACCCAAAAGCACCATTAAAACGATTCTTATTGATCCTAGCCAATTTATGGCCGATGTCAACCAAGAAAACAACGTTTTTCACAATGAATAAAACCGCGTAATTATGGGTGATTAGAACTACATCTCCTAAATCGCAAGAAAAAATATAAAAGTCCTAGTTTATTTCTAGGACTTTTCTTTTATAGATATCGTTTTCCTTTTCTACCTTTGCACCATCTATGACAAAACAAGACGAAACTTATCCAAAAGAAGAAAAGCTAAAAGCTAAAAAGCTTATAGATGAATTATTTATAACAGGAAAATCTGTGAGTAAATACCCCCTTCGCTTGGTTTATATTGAGGTAAACGACGAACAAGCTCCTCCCTTACAGACTGGTGTTTCCGTGTCTAAACGCCATTTTAAAAAGGCAGTAGACCGCAATTATTACAAGCGTTTACTACGTGAAACTTACCGAAAAAATAGAACGCTTATCTTGGATCAGGTAGATCAAAAGTTTGCAATGATGTTGTTTTACCAAACCAAAGATCGCCTAAGCTATCAAGAAGTAGAACACAAAATGAAAGGTTTGTTTGAAAAGTTTGTCCACCAATACCAACAAACCCGTATAGAAAGCGAAAATCAATCGATTTAAGTCATTTTTAAACTAAAACAAGACCGAATAGAGGCTCTCTAAAGAACAACAGCTTAAAACGTCTTATTTTACATATAGCTTATAAAAAAAGCGTAGCAAATGATCATTTGCTACGCTTTTTTTATTGATATACGCGTAAGGTCCGTATGATGGCTTCTAATTCGAGCATTACATTGCGCTTACTCATTGAAGGATTATACGTAAACCCTTCAATGACCAAATAATATTTCTGGTCTTCTTTTTTTACAATATAGGTCAAATACGGACCGCCCATAAAGCTATTTTCCATGTCCCAAACACCAGTAATTTCAGTAATTTCAAATCCTTGGAGTTCCATCGTTTTATGTATGGGTTCGGCATCGACAATCAAATTCATAAATGTATTCGGCTCAGAAGAATGAACGTATTGCTCCACCACAGAGTCTCTCAAAACGTTAATTTCTCTCGTCAATTCTCTTTGGTCTTGGAAGGACTTTACGTCCTTAAAAGGCAAACTATAGACCAAGATATTGCTATTTCCAGAAGCGATTTCCTTTTTGTACCACACAAAATTATCGTCTACCAATACGCGTTTATACGAAACAGGTAAATCGAGGTTTATCTTGTATTTTTGGTGTAAAAAAACCGTCTCATGCAAAGTACCTTCTTTTATCCGCTTTTGTATATCACTGATTTCTTGTTGGTGAAATCGACTGATAATAGAATCCTTATGCTTTAAAAAATTGTCTATTACACTTTTGTTATCCGTTCCTTGAATTAAAAAACAATTCTGAGGTTGTGAATATTCGTCAATCAACAGTTCGAAATTGGCGTGATCCTGACCTACAGTAACATACACAATATGCTTATTACTCTTGGTTGTGCTTTCGAATATACGTGGCGATTGTTGATCGATATCAAACTTGGGCTCCACGGGTAAAATCCCATCAATAGCTGCAGCCAGATAATTTCGAATAGTATCTCCTACATTACTCAACCACAAATCATCATCAATAACCACCAATACTTGGTTAGCTTGGCCTTGTACTGATGTTTGTAGTGCTTCATTTCGCATGGGTTTAGTACAACTCACACAAAATGCGAAACAAGTGATATAGAAAATAAAATATCTCAACAGATTGGATTTAATTAATTCTCAATTTCATCCCAGGTTGTAAGGTTGAATGATCACTCATGTTATTTAAAGCTTTCAATTTAGAAATCGTTACACCAGGTAGATTCTTGCTAATGGAATAGAGAGAATCTCCTTTTTTAACGACGTAATATCCATTGGTTGACGCTTGTGCAACTGCAGATTTTCCAACAATTAATTTCTTACCTGGATAAATAACATTCGTTTTCATATTGTTTAATTGTTTTAATTGAACAACAGAAAGACCATACTTTTTGGCAATTACACCAACACTTTCGCCTTTTCGAATGGTGTGATACTTGTTGCGCACCCCTGATGTTTGCGCAATCGCAATATCATAATTCGGTTTTTCTTTGCGATTTTCCTCAAAATCGACATAGGCATATATTTTCTCTTCATTTGAAACCAGTACACCTGCGCGATCTAATGGCAAGCGAACAAAATTCAATTCACTAGAAGAATAGGGAATTACTTTTAATTTATAGGTTGGGTTTAAAAACTCTAATTCCTCTTGACTTACGTCTAATAATTTAGAAATTTGTTCAAAGCTCATCATGCGTTTTACCGCCACAGTATCCGTTTGAACTAGTTTCATTGGAATATTTTCATTGGCTTTGATTCCGTGCTCTTTTGCGTATTCAAAAATATACATAGTTGCGTAAAAAGCAGGCAAATAGTTTTGCGTTTCGCGTGGCAAATTCGGACGAATATTCCAATAATTAGTTAGTCCATTAGAACGGCGAATTGCCTTAGAAACATTACCTGGACCTGCGTTATACGAAGCTAAAACCAAGTCCCAATCACCAAAAATAGTATAGAGGTCTCCTAAGAATTTAGCTGCCGCTTCCGAGGCTTTTAACGGATCTACGCGATCGTCTTTAAAGGAAGACACTTCTAAATTATACTGTTTTCCAGTTGCGTACATGAACTGCCATAACCCAGTAGCTCCCATATGCGACACCGCTTTTGGATTTAATGCTGATTCAACAATCGTTAAATACTTTACTTCCAGCGGAATATTATTTTTTGCTAATTGTTCTTCAAACAAAGGGAAATAGTACTCTGAAAGACCTAATAAGCGTTCAAACGACTTTTTTCTCTTCTTCAAGAAAGACTTAATCAGTCGCTCTAAGGACTCGTTATACTCCACGTTAAATGGCGTTTTTTCATTGATCAATGCCAATCGCTCTTTCAAAATTTCCGTAGTTAATCCATCATACTCCGCCTCTTCTTCATTAAAAAAATCATCGCCTGTCAAATCTGCATTCATCTCTTCATACAAATCTTGGTTGATCAATTCACCTAGCCAAAGCTTCTCAATGCGTTCGCTAGTAGAATGATTGACAAAACTTGCCTTAATCGAATCCAAATATACCTGTGGATCTACTTCTTTCTTACTTCCTTCTATTCCTTCTGTTTGTTCTTGTGCACTTAAACTTAAAGATAATAGGCTAATAAGGGATAACGCTACTCCTTTATAAATCATAATTTTATATTTTGATATAGGGTATAGACACCATAGCTATCTATACCCTATACTATTATTCTTGTATTGCTTTGATACCAGGCAATATTTGTCCTTCTAACATTTCTAACATAGCCCCACCACCAGTCGATACATAGCTCATTTTAGGCGCTAATCCAAATTGTTTCACAGCTGCAACAGAATCCCCTCCTCCAACTAAAGAGAATGTTCCTTTTGTCGTTGCTTCTGCGATGAAGTTTCCTAATTCAATGGTTCCATTGGCAAATTTCTCCATTTCAAATACCCCTAATGGTCCATTCCAAAGAATAATTTTAGAATCTAAAATCACCTTTTTCAAACTTGCTAGTGTCTCAGGTCCTACATCAAGTCCTTGCCATCCTGCAGGAATTGCTTTTACATCGACAATTTGCGTTTGTGCATCTGCTGCAAACGCATTTGCTGCCACTACGTCAATAGGCAAATGAATCTCAACATTTTTTGCTTTAGCTTGCTCTAAAATACGCAAAGCCAATTCAATTTTATCATCTTCACAAATCGAATCACCGATAGATCCTCCAAGTGCTTTAACAAAAGTAAAGGCCATACCGCCACCAATAATCATGTGGTCTACTTTATCCAAAATATTTTCGATAATCGTAATTTTAGAAGATACTTTTGATCCACCTAAAATGGCCGTAACTGGTTTTTCTGTGCTGTGCAACACTTTGTTTATACTCTCAATTTCTTTGGCTAACAAATAACCGAAACACTTGTCATTGGGAAAGAATTTTGCTACAATTGTCGTTGAAGCATGGGCGCGATGTGCAGTTCCAAAAGCATCATTGATATAAAAATCTGCAAGCGAAGCCAAAGCAGCAGCAAAGGACTCATCGCCTTTTTCTTCTTCTGCATAAAAACGCAAGTTTTCCAATAAAAGCACCGCTCCAGGTTTACTGTTTGCAACCGCTTGTTTAACTGTATCTCCAATACAATCGTCCACAAATGTAACGTTTGTACCTAATACCTCTTGTGTTTTCTCGACAATATGACGTAGCGAGTACGCTTGGTTTTTTTCTCCTTTTGGACGTCCCAAATGAGAAACTAAAATGGCTATTCCACCATCCTTAATCACTTTGTCAATCGTGGGTTTTGCCGCTTCAATACGATTGGTGTCTGTCACCTCAAAAGCATCGTTCAACGGCACATTAAAATCAACGCGAATTAAAACTTTTTTATTATTAAAATTCACAGTATCAATTGTTTTCATAGTTGTATTTTTCTAAAATAGGTTCCGATTAACGCAAATATAAATCTTTTTAAAATCCAACGTACGTTTATTTTCATTATTATCTTAATTTTCTCTTGGCAATTGCATTTCGAAATGCGAAGTACATCCCTCCCCTAATAAGGGGAAGTTTTCTTTTCTAAGACTTCCTCATACCCAAAGAATTCCTTTATATTTGCATTATGTTATTTTCAGAAATCGTTGGTCAAAACCACATCAAAAACCACCTAGTACAAAGTGCTGCATCTGGTCGAATCCCGCATGCCCAATTGTTTATTGGACAGGAGGGTACAGGAACTCTTGCTATGGCAATTGCCTATGCGCAATACCTTCTTTGTCGCAATACAGGTGGAGAAAACACAGGTGGAAATGAAAGTTGTAATATCAAATTTAATGGGTTGATGCATCCCGACCTCCACTTTGTTTATCCTGTAGCCACAACAACGGAAGTAACCAAACATCCAACCAGTGATAAATTCGCTGAAGCTTGGCGAGTTTTTATCAAAAACAATCCCTATGGCAGTTTATTTGACTGGTACAACCACATTGATATTCAAAATAAGCAAGGCCAAATTGGCGTGGATGAAGCAGGAGAAATCCTCAAAAAATTAGCACTGAAATCCTATGAAGGAGGGTATAAGATCATGATTATTTGGATGGCTGATAAGCTCAATACAGAAGCGTCCAATAAGATTTTAAAAATTTTAGAAGAACCCCCTGCCAAGACGATTTTTATTTTAATTGCCGAAAATGAAACCTCCATCCTCCAGACGATTCTGTCGCGTTGTCAATTGTTGCGTTTTACTGCATTAAACAGTGTTGAAATCGAACAAGCCCTAGTCAATCAAGGATGTGACAAACAACAAGCTGCTTTACTTGCACGTCAGGCACAAGGCAATTACAACAAAGCCTTGCAATTGAAGAGCAATGCAGCAGATTCTTCGGATTTTGAACAAAAATTTGTCACTTGGGTAAGAGCAGCCTTTCGCGCAAAAGGCAATGCTACAGTGATCAAAGATTTAGTAGATTGGAGTGAAGATTTGGCTACTTTAGGACGAGAACAACAAAAGCAATTTTTAGAATTTTGTATTGAGTTGTTTCGCCAAGCCTTGTTGCACAACTACCAATCGGCTAATTTGGTTTACTACCAAACGACTGTTGATCGATTTAAACTAGAAAACTTTGCTCCATTTGTCAATGGTGCTAATATTGACGAAATATTCGAAGAGCTGTCCAATGCGATTTACCACATTGAACGCAATGGAAACAGCAAAATGATTTTTACAGATCTCTCGATTAAGCTAACGCGTTTAATTCATAAAAAATAGCGAAACTAATCTGTTTCGCTATCGGCTACTGTACGTTGATATAATTTCAATTCCTCCCAAGTAAATTCGTTCGCTGAGGCCGCTTTAATGTCGGAAAGAGACTTGCCCTCATGTTGCGTAAATACCTCGCTTAAACGGTTTATTTTAGCTTGATCTAGCACTTCGTGCAATTCAATTTTGCCATCGCTAATCAATTTGGCTAAATGAGAAAAAATAGTCGTTGGCGTTAATTTGCGCTCCGCTGCAATTGCATCTACACGCAAGCCTTCCATCCACAATTCATGAGTAAGCACAAAAGTGCTTTTCTTTTTCTCCTTTTTCTCCTTATCCCTTGATTTAAGATCTTCTATTAAGTCATAATCATCCTGTAAATCCAGTCGATTCGTGCGCAATAAAGAGGCTATATGGGTTAAGTGATTGATGCGGTACTCGCCTACCTCCAAACTGCGAAGGTTTTCTTTGGTAATGCGCTCCTTTTTAATCACTAAATCCACCAATTGCTTGGTTTTCTTCAGATCTAAAACTGCTTTAATGGTTTGATCTTCTAATTCTTCTAGTTCTGTGAAGAACGTTTTCATTTGTCGCTTTCCACGCACTTGAGCCATTGTAAATAACAGCTCGAACACCACGTGATCCAACGAAGGAAAAAAGTACGCATACGCTTTATCCACGCGTTCTTTGACAAAGTGAATATCCACGGGTTGTTGGTAAAAAATATGCTTTAACTGCTTGGTAAATTTAGCGGCTAATAACACGAGTTCTTCTAAGGTTTGCACAATCTTTACTGTCCAATTCTTATAATCACTCTTCTTGCTTTTATCCTGCTCTTGCCCATAAGAATACAAATGATTGCGCCAATTTTGACTCAAAGTCTGCCACGAAAAGGCTTCAATCAATTTTTCCTCTAAAAAAAGAAGCGTTTGTCTGTGTACTTCTTGGGCCAAGGTTTCTTTGTCTGCTTTATTTTTTGCGTATTGCATCACATCGTAGTCGTTCTTTAATCCATTCATTTGAATGGGCGATAAAAGAACCAATCCCTGAAGCGATTTTAATCTCGACAAGGCAACATAGGCCTGACCAGGTAAAAACACCCTAGAAACATCTAAAATGGCTTTTTCGAAGGTTAAACCTTGACTCTTGTGCACTGTAATGGCCCAAGCCAACTTTAAGGGATAATGCGTAAAGGTTCCCAACAGCTCTTCTTCTATTTCTTTTGTGTTGGGATTAACTTTATAGCGAATGTTTTGCCACTCATAACGCTCTACTTCGATCACTTCATTTTCTTCCGGAAACTTCACAAAAATCTCACTAGCACTTAATTTGTGAATGATCCCCATCTTGCCATTGTAGTATTTCTTTTCGAAAGACAGATCATTTTTTACAAAAATAACCTGAGCGCCCACTTTTAAGTGTAGTTGATTTTCAATGGGATAAATATTTGTAGGAAAATCGCCGACTACTTCCGCTTGATACGTATGCGCTTTTGCTTCTAAGGCTTCCAGGGAGTCGGAGTTAATGGTATCAGCTTTGGCATTGTGAGTCGTTAAGGTAATATACCCTTGCACTTTAGTTTGATCAAAGCTAGGGTTTACGTACTGATTAAGTACTTGTAAATCCATGGGTGTAATCGTATTATTTCGCAAATTATTCAAAATCTGAATAAAGGTATCATCGGATTGTCTATACACTTTATCCAATTCAATATACAAGGGTGGATTAGTTTGAATAACCATAGAATGAAAGAAATACGAACCGTCATAATACCTTCTCAAGACCTCCCACTCTTCATTTTTTACTACGGGTGGTAGTTGTAATAAATCACCGATAAAAAGCAATTGAACGCCTCCAAAGGGTTGGCTATTGCGTCGAATTGTTTGCAACATAAAATCCATAGCATCCAATACATCTGCTCGCAACATACTTACTTCATCCACGATGAGCAATTCTAAATTTCGAAATAGCGATCGACGCATATTATTCATGCGAAAATGTTTCTTGATCGACACGCGATTTTCAAATTTTACGTATTCACTAAATATAGGTGGATTTACTGCATCAGGTATAAAAGCAGCCAAGGGAAAATGAAAAAAAGAATGGATGGTAACCCCTCCAGCATTCAACGCGGCAATCCCCGTTGGAGCCACAATAACCGTGTTTTTATGCGTGCTATTGACAATTTCTTTCAACAGTGTGGTTTTCCCCGTTCCAGCCTTTCCAGTTAAAAAAATGGACTGCTTGGTCTCGTTGATAAACTGTAAAACATATTGGGCTTCGCTAGAAAAATTTTCCATTTTTTGAGGTAAGATAAAACTTAAATTGGTTTAAAAATAAAAATAGCCCTAAGAATGCTTAGGACTATTTGAATAATATACGTAATTAAATATTCTTATTTTTCTTCTTTTGTTGCAGGCGTTTCTGCTTTCTTATCATCTACTGTTGAAGCAGCTGAAGAACCTTGATATTTTGTATTTAATTCTTTGATGATAGCTTCTGTGATGTTATACTCTTCTTTTCCGTAAATAACTGTCGAAGCTTCTTCTGTATTGAATACATAGTCTAAACTCTTTTTCTTTGCATAATCAGCAATATGAGTCTTTACTTTTTTCACAACAGAATCCATTTCTTTTGAACTTGCTGCTTGTAATTCTTGAAACATCGATTGTTGTTTCATTTGAATTTGTTGCTCTTTGCGTTGTAACTCCCCACTCTTTTGTTGAGCCCAAGCTTGTCCTTTTTGTGCTGCGTTATTCTGGAAATTCTGAACCTCTTTTTGAAATTGTGCAATTTCTCCTTCTAGCTCTTTTCCTTTTTCCTCAGATTTAATTTTGTATTTTGATTCAATATCTTTTACCTCTTGATATTCTGTCATTAATTTAGAAGAATCTATATACGCAGTTTTAAATTCTGTTGCAGCAGAGTTTGTATTGTTGTTACAAGAAAATAACAATCCAGCTAAGCCTAATACGAAAATACCTTTTTTCATTTTTGATTTTTTTTAAAACATGTAAAATTAAAAAAACTTTTAATGTTTACTACATTATTTCTATTTATATCTTTCAATAAATAATACTTATCAATAAAATTATAATGATAAATAAAAACTATTAAAATTAACTTTAATAGCTTCTTTTACCTCCCTGATCTTTTTTTCGACATACAAAGACCTACATTGCATTAAGAAAATTGCTTAAAACGCTTTAAAATCATTTTTTTTGCACGCTGAACCAATTTTATTGCGTTTTGGACAAGCAGTAGATTAAAGACGAGTATTCCATCGAATTACGCGCTTCAACGTTGGAGCGTAAACCAACAAATAAGGCTTTACCCCAATTTCGCTTTCCCGTTTTATATTGTTCTGATAAAAGGGAGACATAAAAACTATCAAACAACATCGGATGTAATTCGTCAACCTTAAAATCAAAAAGCGAAAAAATACGTTGAATAGCCGTTTGTGAAAAATGCCATAGGTGTCGCGGAACATCAAAAGCTGCCCAATGCTCTTTGTAATAGATTGCATCATAGGATTTGTAATTGGGTACAGCTACAATTAATTTTCCTTCTGGTTTCA
>JASLHL010000054.1 GCA_030152225.1 Flavobacterium sp.
GAACACCCTACAAAAGTTAACGCTAAAAGAGATAATCCGACGTATTTTTTCATTTCGTTTATTCGGTATTAAACAATCACTGCTTGAGTTATTGCACTTCAAAAGCAACTGCAAATTTAGTTATATAATTGCATTATACAAAAACCTTTCTTTGCTAAAAAGAAAAAAAGGTCTTTTTTGTTTTATTTTAACAGGATATTTTAGTAACCTCTTGATTCTTTCTTACTTATAGCTACACCTTTGTCTAGCCAATTCGTCCAATAGGCTTTGTCTTCTATGGAGAGAAAATACGCTCGATCTGAGGTTTTTACGCACAAGAAATTACCTGAATCATTGAATGTATAAGCCGATCGCTTGCGAAATCTACGATAACCATAACCTCCGAACTTCCCTGTATAATCCAAGTTTTCTAAGCTGATTTCTTGAATTGTATCCAAGGGAATTTCCTTTTTTTTACGTACGCCAAATACAAGCGACGTAGCAGTATGACCAATCGTATAATCAAAAGAAACGGTGTACAGGTAGATCGCTAGTACAAGAATAAGTATACTACCTAAGAACCAATAGTCTCCAGTTACAAGACTAAAAAAAATCAACATAGCGCAAACAAAAAAAACAATAAACTTGGCCGACTTTTGTTTGTAAATATTCATTTTTTCGCTATACATATCGCTAAGATAAAGATAAAAAGATGCCTTTCGGCATCTTTTTACGTCTGTTTATACTATTAAGCCGTAGTAGCAGTTGCGCCTGCATCTCCTCTAAAGCTCTTCATGTCATTGTCGAATAAATAAAGTCCACCTTTATCATCTCCAATCAGGTTGATCTTATCTAAAATCGTACGAGCTGTTGCCTCTTCTTCAATTTGTTCTGATACATACCACTGTAAGAAATTGTGTGTAGCATAATCGCGTTCTTCCAAAGCAATGTGCACTAATTCATTAATACTCTTAGACACGAATACTTCGTGTGCAAAAAGTTGAGTAAAAAGCGTTTTAAATGAAGCGTAATCCAATTCAGGTTTTGCTACTGCTGGAATGGTTGCTTCTCCTCCTCTTTGATTGATATACTTAACTAATTTAAGCATATGGGTGCGCTCTTCATTTGATTGATCATACATAAAAGAAGCGATTCCTTCAAATCCTTGAACTTCCGCCCAAGTTGCCATCGCTAAATAAATTTGAGATGAATCTCCTTCTATTTTGATCTGTCCGTTTAAAGCATCTTGCAATTTTTTCGATAACATAATTTTACTTTTTGAGTTTACTATATTCTTTTTCTATTCGCTGTTCTAAATCTTGGTCTACAGCAACCAAAGGCAATCGCAATTCATTAGCCATCACCCCTGCCTTCGTCAACACGGCTTTGATACCTGCAGGATTTCCTTGTTCGAAAATGAGATCAATGATAGGCATCATTTGGTATTGCAAGTCAAAAGCAGCTTTGATATTTCCTTCTAATCCCAAGCGGATCATGGAAGAAAATGGTTGCGGAATTCCTTGTCCAATCACAGAGATCACACCTGCACCTCCTGCCAATACAAGTGGCAAAGCAATGGCATCATCTCCAGAGATAACCAAGAAGTCCTTTCGAGTCGATTGTCTAATCAACTCCATCCCTTGTACAATATCACCTGCTGCTTCTTTAATTCCCACAATAGTTGAAAATTCATTTGCTAAGCGGATAACCGTTTTAGGACTTATATTACTTCCTGTGCGTCCAGGTACATTGTATAATAAAATAGGCAAGCTACTCTTTTGCGCAATTGCCTTGAAATGTTGATAAATCCCTTCTTGTGTAGGTTTGTTGTAATAGGGTGAAACCGATAAAATCGCATCAAATCCCGCTAAATTATCAGGATTCAATTCTTCAATTACTTGAGCCGTATTATTGCCTCCCACACCTAAAACTAACGGTAATTTTCCTGCATTCGCTTGCTTAACAGTCTGCTTCACTAACTCCTTTTCCTCTTTAGTCAACGTAGCAGATTCTCCCGTTGTTCCCAAAACAACAAGATATTCTACTCCTCCTTGAGTGACATAATGCACTAAGTTTTGCAGTGCATCAACATCTACAGACTGATCTTTTTTAAATGGAGTTACCAAAGCAACTCCTGTACCTTTTAGCGATTGCATATTCGTTTATTTCGTTTTAAAAATAGTTATATAATTTAGTAAATGTTTGATATAAGCTGTTGCTTGTAGCTCCTGCATATCCAAACTAAAGTGATTGATTCGCGGCGTTACTGTGGCTATTCCAACTTTAAACTTCGCCTTCGATTTTGCACTCACCCATAGTAAAGGTACAATATCTTTTGCGTAAAAATTAATCAACAAGTCAAAAGGTTGCTCAATGAATTTTTTTACTTCTTGATTTTGAACATCGCCAATGATGCTAAAATCCTTCAAACTAAAAGAAGGATCTTGCAATTGCTTTGCCCCTGTCAATCCCGTATAAACCAACACATGAATCTGCTCTACTACTGCACCGTTTTGACGGAGGGACTGAATTAATTCATCCACTTTCGATACTTCACTTTTTTCGATTAGTATCCCGATCGTTCGCAAGGGAAAGTCATAATTTGACTCCATCCCTTTCAACGACGCTTTATTAATCGCTTTTTTTAATGTTTTCTTTTTGAAAGTACTAAACATAATTCTTTGATAAGAAGTAAAGTTAGAAAAAGCGCAATAATAAACTAGCTACTTTAACAACAAATTATTTAATCAACGTTAAAAATTCTTCTTCAGTCAAAATCGTTATTCCCAATTGATTGGCTTTTTCCAATTTTGCAGGTCCCATTTTGTCTCCAGCCACCACATAATCTGTTTTGGAGCTAATTGAACTTCCATTTTTACCCCCGTGATCTTCGATCATTTGCTTTAATTCATCTCGACTCACTTGCGTAAATACACCTGAAACAACAATCGTTTTCCCTTTTAGAACATCTGACACAACCGTTGATTCTTTTTCTTCCAGCACCATTTGAACACCATGCGCCTTCAAGCGTTCAATGGTTTGTTTGTTGATGTCATTGCTAAAGAAATCAATCACACTTTGCGCAATGCGTTCGCCAATTTCATCAACCGTCATCATTTCTAACATGGGTGCGACAGCTAAAGCATCAATGGATTTATAGTGATTGGCTAACTTTTTAGCTACCGTTTCTCCAACAAAGCGAATGCCTAAAGCGTATAGCACGCGTTCAAAAGGAATAGCCTTTGACGCTTCAATTCCCTTGATTAGGTTATCAGCCGACTTTTCAGCCATGCGCTCTAAAGGCAAGACATCTTCTTTTTTCAACTCATAGAGATCCGCATAATCTTTGATCAACCCGCTTTTGTATAGCAATACGACCGTTTCTTCTCCTAGTCCTTCAATATCCATGGCTTTACGCGAGATATAGTGTTGGATTCGCCCTGCAATTTGCGGTGGACATCCATAGACATTGGGGCAATAATGTTGCGCTTCTCCTTTGTTTCGCTTTAAAGGGGTATCGCATTCTGGACAAGTTGTAATATAGCTTGTAGGTTGAGAATCACTAGAGCGAACTGCGGTATTGACCCCTACAATTTTAGGGATAATCTCTCCTCCTTTTTCTACGTACACATAATCGCCCACGCGAATATCTAATTTTGCAATTTGATCGGCATTGTGCAAGGAAGCACGGCGAACCGTAGTTCCAGCCAATTGAACTGGCGCCAAGTTTGCCACTGGTGTAATCGCTCCAGTACGTCCGACTTGATATACAATCGACTCCAATAGCGTTTCGCCTTGTTCAGCTTTAAATTTATAAGCAATAGCCCAACGCGGAGACTTAGACGTAAATCCAAGTTCATCCTGGTAGTGTAGTGAATTTACTTTAACCACAACCCCATCCGTTTCGTAAGGCAAATTATGACGGTGTACATCCCAATAGGCAATAAACTCCAATACTTCCTCTATGCTTTTGGCCAATTTAGAAACCGCAGGTACTTTAAACCCCCACTGACGTGCTTTTTCCAATCCTTCGTATTGGGTTTCAAACCCCAAGTCGGATCCAGTTATATTGTATAACAAACACTCCAAAGGTCGTTTAGCAACTTCTGCACTATCTTGCAATTTCAAACTTCCTGCCGCTGTATTTCTGGGATTTGCATACGGTGTTTCTCCAATTTCAATCAACTCTTGATTCATGCGTTCAAATCCAGCAAAAGGCAAAATAATTTCGCCTCGGATATCAAAACTCTTCGGATAATCCATTCCTTTTAATCGAATAGGTACTGATTTTATCGTTTTGATATTGTTCGTTACATCATCCCCCTGAATACCATCCCCACGGGTAACCGCACGCACAAGTACTCCATCTTCGTAGGTGATGCTAATTGAAGCTCCATCATACTTCAACTCACACGTATAATCAACAGGAACATCGCCCAACATTTTTTGTACGCGTTTTTCCCAATCCAACAAATCTTCTTGAGAATAAGAATTGTCCAACGAATACATGCGGTTGCGGTGTACAACAGTTTCGAAATTTTTCGTTACCATTCCCCCTACGCGTTGTGTAGGTGAATCTGCATCAAAAAACTCTGGGTGTTTCAATTCTAACGCCTCTAATTCTTTCAGTTTTTGATCAAATTCAAAATCGGAAATAGTAGCGTTATCTAGCACATAATAGTTGTAATTATGCTCATTTAATTCCGTTCTAAGGGCTTCAATTTTATTTTTCACTTCCGACATACCCTCATTTATAGATTCAACATTTCTTTAAATTGGCTATACAATACGCCATCACTCAAAATTGCCCCCTGACGGATAATATCAAAAATTTCAGCATTGCGATCCGCACCGAAATTCTTTCCGCCGTGTTTCACTTCCACTTCTGCTGTAAAAACCGCCTCAGACAACCATTGCAACCCTTCTTGAGTTAAGAAATCTATATCTTGTTGCAACGTCTTAATCACAATGGTATTGATGGTTTGCTCATCAAAACCAAATAAGAAAATATGGTTTTTGGAGTAGTGCTCCATATACTGTGCTTTAGACAAAACGCCCTCCCATATTAAATCCGAAAAAACATCCAACTCTTGTTCAGCAATCGCTGGACTTTCTTCTTTTATCTTATCCCATTCGTTTTTATCGATTTGCTGTGCAGCTAAAAAATTTACAAATTCCGGATGTAACTCCTCAAATTGCTCTTTTGTCAGACGAGAATACTTCATAATAATTTCTTTGAAAGACAAAAATACTAATTATAAAATGGATATTTTTATTTCCTGCGTTAAGCCAATTAAAAAAAAATGCTCTTGCAAACCTACTGACAAACTGCTGTCAATCCCTCCGCTTACATTTGCTGTATAACAAAGTAAAATACACGACAAATGAGTACTACAATTATTTCCAATGCCCAGCTTTTACAGCACTGGCAAGGTCAAAGAGGTTTAACAAGAAGAGTAATTGAAGCTTTTCCAGAAACAGATCTATTTAATTTCACCCTTGGTGGTATGCGTCCTTTTTCGGCTATGTGTGCCGAACTAATCGCTATTGCCGTACCGTCTTTACAGTCCATTACTTCCGGTCAAATAACAAAATTTGACGAAAAGCCAACCTTTCAATCTAAAGCAGAGCTTTTAAAACAATGGGATGCAGATACCGTGAAGATTAACGAATTGTTTCCCCTGATATCAGATGCACAGTTTCAAAAAAACTTTGTGTTATTTGGTGAACACGATTTAAAAATCCAACAGCATGTCTTTTACTTCATTGACAATGAAGTTCACCATCGTGGACAGGCATATGTTTATCTACGTGCTCTGGGAATTGAACCTCCTTTTTTCTGGGAGACCTTTTAACAACAAAAGTCCTTTCAATGTATCGAAGGGACTTTATTTTTTATGCTTTAACAAGCTAGTAGTCAATAGTTTTTCAACTTTTTCCTGCAATTCCACAGGTTGCAAAATCTCAGCTTGATCGGCAAACATCAAAAACCAACGGGGAAATCCATTGTTTAAATCTTTCATCTTAAAGTGCATTTCGACCTGTTCTCCGCGATCTACTTCTTCGACAAACCCGTAGTACTTGCGATCCCAAACCAAATAGGAAGCCATGCGTTTATCCACCAAAATACGCACCTCTACGTTTTGTTCCACGGTTTTTGTAGGCAAATAGAACTCTAATTCTCTGTGTTCTTGTGTAAAAACAGCATCCAATAGCTGAATGGATTGAATGCGATCTGATCGAAACTGACGGTAAGACTCACGCAAATGACAGTACGCCATAAAATACCAAAAGCTATTCTCATAGAACACGCCAATAGGTTCTAAAATTCGAGTAGTTGCTTCTTTTTCTGTTCCATTGACATACACCAAGCGCACTTGTTGCTTGAGGGAAATACTTTTAAAAAGCGTAGCTAAGACGGAAGGAACTTTTTTATTGAAGATTGTTTTATCGGAACGCATCACAATAGCAGGCGCAATGCCTGATACCTCTTCTTTTTGAGTGGAACGCAACACCGCTTTCATCTTAAACAAAGCCGATGTAAAGTGATCATTTAACTCCTGATCTACATAGACTTGCATAATTTTCTCCGCTGCTGCAAAACTCAACGCTTCTTCTCTTGTGAATAAAGTTGGCGGTATCTTATACCCGTCAACAATAGCATACCCAACTCCAGCCTCCCCATAGATAGGCACTCCTGCTTGCTCCAATGAGCGAATATCGCGGTAAATAGTACGCAAACTCACTTCGAATCGATCTGCCAACTCCTGAGCCGTAACGATAGGCTTGGATTGCAAATGAATAAAGATACTGAGAATGCGATCAAATCGTTTTTTTATATCCATGCTTTAGTAGAAATGGGTGATGAGAAAAGGGTGATGAGTTATGACAAGTATACAAAACAATTATACGCTAAACTAAAAAAGCCTTCCAAAGGAAGGCTTTTTATATTATTTCATTCAAATGAATTACTCTTGTTCAGCGATTACTTCGTAATCAACTTCAACAATTACGTCACGGTGTAAACGTACTGTTGCAGCATATTTACCTAAACGTTTGATAACTCCAGAAGCGATGAATTTTCTATCGATCTCTTGTCCGTTTTTAGCAAATACTTCAGCTAAATCTTGGTTTGTTACCGAACCAAACAATTTCTCTCCACCAGCTTTAACAGCGATTTTGATTTCAATTGCTTTTAATGCTTCAGCTACAACTTTAGCATCAGCGATTAATTTAGCTTCTTTGTGCGCTCTTTGCTTTAAGTTTTCAGCTAATACTTTCTTTGCAGAAGGAGTAGCTAAAACTGCAAGTCCTTGAGGAATTAAGTAGTTACGTCCGTATCCTGGTTTAACAGTTACTACGTCATCTTTAAATCCTAATTTTTGAACGTCTTGTTTTAAGATAATTTCCATGTTGATGTCCTTTTTAATAAGAAGTTAGGTTTCTAAGTTGAAAACCAACAACTTGTTTTTGTATTATATTATTTTAATAAATCCGCTACGTATGGCATTAAAGCTAAGTGACGAGCTCTTTTTACCGCTACAGAAACTTTTCTTTGGTATTTCAAAGAAGTTCCAGTTAAACGACGAGGTAAGATTTTACCTTGCTCGTTAACGAATTTTAATAAGAAATCAGCATCTTTATAATCGATGTATTTGATTCCTGATTTTTTGAAACGACAATACTTTTTAGTTTTGTTTGTTTCTATGTTTAAAGGCGTTAGATATCTGATATCTCCGTCTTTTTTTCCT
>JASLHL010000068.1 GCA_030152225.1 Flavobacterium sp.
AAAGGCAATGCCATAAAAATGAACAATATAGAGCAGTAGGTTTTCTTCATAGCGGTGTACTTCTTAAGCCATACAATATTACGGATTTTTTTACAAATTAATCATTTTGTACCCCTTTGGGACACTATAATTTAGATGTAAATCTTCGTTAAAAGAAACTTTTCTGTAACGAATATCCAAATTTATGGTTTTTTCTTCTTCTTCAGCTAGAATATTTACTTCGGTAGGAACAATAAAATGCTTAATTTTTTGGTAGCTAGGATAAGATATGGTTACTTTTCGATTGGAATCGCGTTCTTCAATCGCTTCTTTTTTTAATAAACTATTTTCATCTTCAAAAAAATAGGTCGATTGTAGTTCTTCTTGTTCAACTGTACTTAGTTTGTGTAGCCCCTCTTCAATCGTCGCTGTGAATGCTTTGTTTTCTTGGCTGTCTAGTACCTGTCCGAGTAGTAAATTCTGAAGGCGATTGAAATTGATATCTGTCCCTACAAATCGAGTTAAGACATCAAACCCTCCTATAAAGGCAGTTTCATCTAATTTATTGTAATACTGAAGATTTTCAGGTGTAATGAGCGATTTGAAGATCAGAATATCCGCATAGCGAATATTGATTTGGATCTGTTTGTCCTTTTCGATTAAAATTTCAATGCCTACTTTTCGATTCTCGTATCGATCTTTATATTGCGCGGTTCCTTGTAGAAAGGCAGTTTCAAATTGTTGTGCATTTTTTGCGTGATCATTTAAAACCACCAAGGCCGTTTTTTCTTTTTTTGCATTTGCTTCGCGCAAGAGAAATCCTTCACCTCCTTTTTTACAACCAATAAACAGTATACTCGTTAGGACTATCAACGCAATTTTTCTCATAATTTCTTCAGGTCATGTAATTTGTTAGTCGAATATAGCTAAAAAAAAATCCGTTTTAAAGCATTTTAAAACGGATTTAATATTTTTTAGTCTAAAACAGAGTAATCTCCAATACTTATATTCGTATGGTTTCCGTTGTATTTAGCGTGATTTCCAATCATGGCATTGTCTAAGTTTGCGTGTGCAACATAGGCATTGGTTTGGATTAAGCTGTTTTTTATTGTTGCATTTTCAACTACAGAGTGGTCGCCTAAAGAAACGTTAGGACCAATTGTTGCATTTCTCAATACAACGTGATCGCCAATGTAGCAGGGTGGAATAATCGTGCTGTTTTCCAATTGAACCGATGCAGATACGTAGTTGCTGTTTTCTGCTTCTAAGAAGTTCAACATTCTGTTATTGGTGTCAACTGTTACGTCTTTGTTTCCACAATCCATCCATTCTGCTACAGTACCTGGTACAAAACGCATGCCTTTCTGTTTCATGTTTTCCAAGGCATCTGTCAATTGATATTCTCCGCCCTTGATGATGTTATTCTCCAACAAGTATTCTAATTCTTTGCGCAAGGTTTCACCACTTTTGAAGTAATAAATACCGATAATGGCTAGATCCGAAACAAACGTAGCTGGTTTTTCAACAAAATCGACGATTTCGTTTTTTTCGTTTAGTTGTACAACACCGAAAGCACTTGGATCTTCCACTTGTTTTACCCAAATAACGCTATCGGCAGTTTTGTCTAAATTAAAATCAGCGCGGAATAAAGTATCTGCATAAGCTACAACGATAGGTCCTGTCATACTTTCCTTCGCACATAAAATAGCGTGAGCTGTTCCCAAGGCCTCATTTTGATAGTAGATGGTACCTTTAGCTCCTAAATTTTCAGCAATGGCAATCAGGTCCTTTTCGGTTTGTTTACCAAAGCTTTCGTGAATAATAAAGGCAATTTCTTCAATTTTATCCTGTAGTACTTTGGCAATATCTTCCACCAAACGGTGTACGATGGGTTTACCTGCAATTGGGATTAATGGTTTGGGTGTTGTAAGGGTATGTGGGCGTAAACGTGATCCACGTCCAGCCATGGGTACAATGATTCTCATTTTGTTTTATATAGCTTAATTTTTACTTTTACTTTGTTCCAGTACTGCCAAATCCACCGGCACCGCGTTCTGTCTCTGAAAGAACTGCCGCACTTTCCCACTGAATCTGCTCGTATTTGGCTATGACCATTTGCGCAATGCGCTCTCCATTTTCAATAACAAAAGGCTCATGTGATAAATTTACAAGAATAATACCAATTTCACCTCGGTAATCTGCATCAATTGTTCCAGGTGAATTTAATAAGGTAATTCCCTTCTTCGCTGCTAAACCACTTCGCGGTCTAATTTGTGCTTCGTATCCATCAGGCAACTCAATAAATAGCCCAGTAGGAACAATGGCTCTTTCTAAACTATTCAAGGTAATGGGTTCTGACAAATTAGCTCTTAGATCCATACCAGCTGATTGTGAAGTTTCATAATGGGGCAAAGCATGGGCTGATTTATTTATAATTTTTACTGATATCATAACGAATACTATTAAAATATGGCAACAAATATAAAGGTTTGTTCTGACAATTAGCTCGAAGTAAATTAGTTTTCCACCCTAGATTTTTGGACTAATAGCCTCGCGCTATAGTCGAATGAAATAGTCAAAAAGAAGTATAGTCCTGTAAAATTTTGTACTTTCGTTTTTATTTTCCTTATGCAAGACAATCGAAAAATATTTTCCTTACATGCGATTTTAAATCGAGTGCAGCAAGTTTTTGATGAACTAATGCTGGGGAAATATTTTTGGGTAAAGGTTGAAGTACTCAAAGTAAATAAGGATCGAAGAGGGCATTATTACTTAGAACTAGTTGAGCAAGTAGAAGATCAGGTCATGGCAAAATGCCGCGCAACTATATGGAGTCGGAATGTTGAGCGTTGTGCTATTGATGGAGGAGAAGATTTAGAAAAAGTAGTCAAAGAAGGCGCGGAAATACTGTGCTATGGCGAAGCGATTTTTCATCCTGTTTACGGATTTTCTCTTCATGTGATCCACGTGGATTATGCCTTTAGTTTAGGTGAAATTGAACGAAAAAAGCAACAAACCTTACTGCAACTAGAACAACGTGGCTTACTGGATCTTAATAAGCGTCAATCCCATCCACTAGTGATCCAAAAAATCGCCGTCGTTGCTTCTGTGGGTACTTCGGGGTACGAAGATTTTGTACGGCATTTGGAACAAAACACACATCATTTTTCATTTGCGTTGACGTGTTATGACACTCAAGTACAAGGGGAAGGAGCTGTGAGGAGTGTAGTGCGCCAATTAGAGGCTATTTCCAATGCCGATTTTGATGCTGTCGTCATCATCCGTGGGGGAGGATCTAAATTTGATTTGGACATTTTCAACGCCATTCAGGTAGCAGAGAAGATAGCGCAAATGCCCTTGGCTGTTTTTACGGGAATTGGACATGAAACTGATCGTACCGTCGCCGATTATGTTGCACATACTTATTT
>JASLHL010000086.1 GCA_030152225.1 Flavobacterium sp.
TATTGATTTACATATAGAGAACAAAAATTAGAACACTTAAATAAATAAATAAATAAATAAATAAATAAATATGAAAAAAAAACTATTTAGACTTAGTGCCTTATTAGTTTTAGGACTAAGCGTATCAACCATTACACTAACGAGCTGTTCAAATGATGATAGTAGCGTATATAATGTAAATGTTGATAAAGGAAAGCTAACGGCAATTACTTTTGAAGAAATTACAGTAGATTCAGGAATCACTATTGAAGGAGCTAACTATACTTGGTTTGATTATAAAACAAATGCGCGAATTTCTAAAGAAGCGGTTTTAAAACATGCGTTTACTACACCAGGTGAGCACAAAATCTCATTGAAAATTGAGAAAGGAAGTAGAGTAGAATTATACACGTATTTGGTAGATGTTTCAAAATCTATTGACTATGATTATATCCGTTTAGATCTATCTTCTTTTGATTTAAGTGAAGGAATCGAAACAGCAGGTGGTGCTATTTGGCAAGAAACCTTTACAAAAGATACAGTATTCCAATCCAAAGTGTACACATTCAACCACAATGCAGTAGACGGCAAGTATTGGTCTGGATTTACAGTGTCAAATAGTAAGGATAGTCAAAACCATACTGCTACGGATGGTGGATGGGTTAAAAACCAATGGGGGTCTATGGCTGAAGGTGGAGTAGCAGGAAAAGGTACACCATTTTTAGTCGCTTATGCAGAGCAACAACCAGTAGGTGGATTACAGGCTGGAACTGAAATTGATTTGAACAACTACAGCGCAGTTGTAACGTTAGATGATGAAGCGAGATACAAAGCGATTAGTACAGCTGTAGCAATCAGTCCTTGGTCATACTACGGAATTACAGAAGGAGATGATTTTGCTACGAAATTCGAAGCAGGTGATCACTTTGCACTTAAAGTATATGGAGTTGGTGCAGACAATAAATTAACTGCTGCAGAACCAATAACACATTATTTAGTAGACTTTAGAAGTGGTGTAAATACCATTAGCAAAGAGTGGAATACTGTAGATTTATCTTCATTAGGTGAAGTGAAATACTTGTTGTTCTTCTTAGAGTCAACAGATAAGAATGACGCTGGATACGCCAATACAGCGCTTTATTTTACAATGGATAAACTTACAGTTAATCCTATTTTAAATTAAGGATACTTATTCAATACTAAAAAAGCCTTACAAGATTTCTTGTAAGGCTTTTTTTTTGGATTTACAGCTCAAGTAACGAGCAGTTTTAAAAGAATGCAAAGCGATAGAATCTTATTTTTATGTAGTAAGAGGTAAATGATGTATCAAGTCTTTGGTGGAAATAAAACGGGAGAAGACTTCCATTGAGCATGATTTAACCGATCGTTTTCTAGGAAGTAGTAAATCGCCTATTTTAATGGTGTATAGATCATTGGTATGATAAGAAAAGTGACGCTGCACTTGTTGGAATTGGAAGACCAAAAATGGTATGAAATTAGCAGGTTTTTTTAAATATATAATTTATTTATAATTATTTGATTTTCATATATTATATTCAATTTTTTTAATGTTTTTGGTAAATTAAGTTTAATTAACATCTAAAAATAGGAAATAATTATCATTTATTTTGTTTGGTGTATTTGGGGTCTTGTTATCTTTGCCCTTGAATAAACTAGAGATAAATTCAAATTTTGAATCATTCATGTTGAGTTATCAAATACAAGACGTGCGATGTGTCAAAAAAGCTAGAGAATCTAAAGGATACGGAAGAGTATTGTGTTGTAGAAGCTTGGTTTAAATACAGCGAACATACAAACACTTTTTATGGTTGGAACAAGATTTTGATTATAAAAGAGTAGAAGGCTTGAACGTTCATTAGTAGACTGAAATAGCTCACATCGTTATGCAATTAATGTTAGAATAACGCTCTAGTGGTACAGGTCTAAATTATTAAGTTTAATTAAAAAATGAGAAAATGAGAAAATGAGAAAATGAGAAAATGAGAAAATGAGAAAAATGAGAAAAATGAGAAAAATGAGGAATTTTAAAAAAAAGAAAATTGAAAATTAAAAAAAAAGAAAAATTGAAAACATGAAAAAATTATTAATTGTTTTATTTGGTGTATTGTTTTTAAGTTTAGTTTCTTGTGAAAGAGAAGAAAATCTAAAAGTTACTAAAACGAATGAACGCGATTTGAAAGTAGATAATCTAAAAGTTGCTAAAACTATTGGACCCGATTTGAAAGAATATTTTGGTACTTTACGAACAACGATCAAAAATGATTTTGTTCAATTACAAAAAAATCACGCAGTATATGATAATTGGCGAACTGCAGGAGAGAAAATGTACGAGGGAAATGAGTTAGCGTTAAATAATTTTAAAGAAAATTTCAATCAATCTCAAGCTGATTTTAACTTAAAGTCTCGATCAGGATTTACTAGTAATGATTATCAATCGAATGAAATTAATAAAATAATAAATGAGGCTCAAAAATTTCAAACTTTTGAAGCATACAACAATTTTATTAATGAAAGGTTTGAATACTTTTTGAATGACTTAACGTTGTCAATTGAAAGCAAAAAATTTATGTTAACCTTTCTAGTTAGTTATTCCGAAAGTTTAGAATTTATTGTTAAAAATAATAATTTCGGTAATCATGTTACTAATGGTCGTAGTGGTTATTCTGCTAGAGGATGGTGGGGTAATTGGTGGAAATGCATCGTTTCTGTTGTTGGAGGTCTTGTTTCAGGAGCTACTACAGTAGGTTTAGGAGGTGCAGCTGTGGGAACTGTTACAATGCCTGTAATCGGAACTGTTGCTGGCGGTCTTGTTGGTGCAATCGGAGGAGGAATCGGAGGTGCACTTACTGGAGCAGCAGCAGGTTGTTGATCGATGTAATCTGAAAAAAATAGTCCGATTATCAGATCTTGAGTAATTGTATCCTTTTTAGCTATGATTATATTAGACTAATAGATGTAAGTAATAGCTCAATAACGAATCATTTTTGGAGATTTTTTAGCAGTTCTATCTTTATACTATATTGTTTGTACTAAGTTTAAAAATGAAACTTATTCATCCTTCTAAATAAAATGTATAGTATAGATATAAAGCCCAAGTATTTTGCTTGGGCTTTATTGTTTATTGATCCTATTTTGCGTTTAAATTCATTTGATATTTTGGTTGTACCTTTTTGCGCGTAAAACATTGTTCTTTCGTTTATTTTTATAAAAAAGGAGTAGGTCAAGCCATGAAATTGACTTTAAGTCAAAATAAAAGGGCTATCAATCTAGTAAGCGAAAATTAGCCAACAGGAAAGAGGAACAAGAAAGAATAAAAGCGTGGATTTAACCCAAAAAATCGGCGTATTTTGCAACGCAAATTAAAAGTGTAAAGTCTGATGGGATCTAAACCTAGAATAGCCTTGTTTATTGGGATTTTGTGTATTTCTATTTTTCCGGTGCTAGTCAAGATGGCTCTTGTACCAGGGTTAATTTCTGCTTTTTATCGCATGGCTATAGCGGCTCTGTTTATTGTTCCCTATGCGCTATTTACCAAACAGCTCAAAGTATATGATCGCAAGACGATGGGCTTAATTGTTTTGTGTGGGATGTGCTTTGGATTGGATATTGGTGTTTGGAATATTGCTATCCAAGGATCAACTGCTACACAGGCTACCTTATTGGGAAATTTAGCTCCTGTATGGGTGGGAATAGGAAGCTATTTCTTCTTGCAAATCAAACCCTCTGTTAATTTTTGGATTGGAACTGTACTCGCCTTGATCGGCATGGTGACGCTCGTCGGCGTTGAGGTATTTGTTAAGCTATCTTTCGATATCCCTTTTCTATTTAGTATCCTATCTGGATTGCTTTACGCTACTTATATTTTGATGAGTAAGAAAGTTCTTGGGCAAGTAGGGGTGGTTCCCTTTATGTCGTATAGCATTCTCGTATCGACAATTTTTTTAGCCTTTTTGAACCTAGTGATGGGATCTTCATTTACTGGTTTTTCTGCTGAAGGATGGATGACCTTGGTGGTACAGGGAATTGTTTGTCAGCTATTAGCTTGGTTGCTTATTAGCTATGCGACGCAACATATGCGTGCAACAAGAGTATCACTCAGCTTGTTGAGCCAAGCATTGGTTGCAGCCTTGTTAGCGTGGTATTTCTTGGATGAAGCTATTTCACCGCAAATGATTGTCGGTGGATGTATTATTTTGATCGGAATTGGACTTACATTTGTCAATAAACCTTTAATTGGTAGATCAAATTAGGGCATAAGTAGAAAATTTCTGAACGATAAGGATAATGCCCCAAATCAGAAAAACAAAACCGAAAACTACTTTTAAAAAGGTAGAAGCTAAAAAGCCTATAAACGAACCAATAGCAGCTTTTAAGGCACGAGAAACATCGCGACTGTCAAAGATGAGTTCACCAATCAAAGCACCGAGAAAAGGGCCTATAATAAAACCTAAGGGGATAGGTGCAATTAGCCCGATGACCAGTCCAATATTCGTTCCCCAAACGCCGTATTTACTACCCCCAAATCGCTTGGTCCCTTGGGCAGGAATGACATAATCTAGTACCGAGATGATCACCGTAACCAGTAAACTACCCCAAAGGGCAAGACTACTTAGCTCAATACCATCGATAAAAGACAAACACAAGATGCCCAGCCAGCTGACAGGAGGTCCTGGTAGAGCAGGTAATACACTGCCAATTATCCCCCCAATTAATAGTAATATACCTAATATCAATAAGAAATAGTCCATCTCTTTTTTTTTTGTATTTTTGATTAACTAAATTTACAACAATATTGTTTCATGAAACCGAGCTGGATAGTTTTCTTTTTTCCCGTTTTATTCACTTCTTGTCAGTGGATGTCCGCTCGACTTCCCAATGAACAGCAATTGCTTGAGGAAGAGTTAAATAAAATTGATTGGACCAAGGTGGATCTCTATCCAAGTGTAGCAAGTTGTGATTCTATTTTTGATGAAGAATCGCGAAAAGAGTGCTTCTTTGCCTATATTAGAGAAGAACTCGAAGCCAATTTTCGTGTAGATACGCTTCGCGGAACATTTGCCCATATCGATACCCTCAATATACTCGTGACCATACAACCCGATGCGCAAGTTTCTTTGGTTTTATATCAATTGAATGACAGCCTCAAACAACATTTGAAAAGTGTAGATAGTCTCCTACAAGAAAAGAGCAAGACACTTCGAAATCTTTCACCTGCGATGAAAAGAGGGGTTCCCGTAACGAGCCAATTCGTATTGCCTTTGATTTTACACAAACAGTAAGTGGGGAATGGAGAGAGGGAAAAGGGTGTACATTCCTGCTATAGGTTGACTCTAACAATCCATTTTCTTTTACAAGTCAATGTGTAACAAATCTAAAAACAACTTATTTTTTGACTTTAAAGGTTAAAACAAAGTAGCTACCAATCGAAATAGGTAATACAATATTTAATAGCCAAATCAAGGTTGCAACTAAGGCAACCACCCATTGATTGACATCTAAAGCCGTAAAGATAAACATGGCAATACTTCCCTTTACTGCAAATTCTAAAAACTGAAAATTAGGTAAAGACGAAGCTAAAAGGTAAATAGCAGATACGGCGCATAGTAAATCAAAGTAAGGGATATCTACGCCAAATAAATAGTATAGAATG
>JASLHL010000095.1 GCA_030152225.1 Flavobacterium sp.
CTACTTGTCCGCTATCAGGATCATCCAATCCTGTTATTATTTTTAAAATAGTCGATTTTCCCGATCCATTTTTTGCGACAAAAGCAATCTTTTGATCTTTATTAATACCAAATGACACATTTTCAAACAAGGTATGTGCCCCAAAAGATTTCGATATATTTTCTACTGATAAATAATTCACTTCAACAAAATTTTGACAAAAATAGCCTTTTATTCTCCATTAAAAAAGGGAGTCTCTTTTAACCTGTAACTTTCTCTTTTTTTCGGTTCGCTTTTAGCGTCACCACAACGTATTCGGACTGTGTACCAATGCGGTATCTCCCACCCCAAATCCCCAAGCCAGAACTAACGTAATACTGGGTTGTTTCTTTTTTTAGATAGCCGTGAGATTGTTCAAACAAATAGTCTGTAATCCATGAAAAGGGCCAAACTTGACCGCGATGAGTATGTCCCGAAAACTGAAAATCAAGGTGCTGTTCTGCAGCTTTTGCCAAGTCATAGGGTTGATGATCTAAGAGCACTTGTATTTTATCAGGCTGAGGTTGAACTAAATCGCACAAGGCTTTACGGTGTGGATTAGACTTATCATCCCTTCCAATAAGCTGTAAGGAGCCAATATTTACCACCTCATCTCGTAAAACAGTAATATTGGATTCGCGCAAGAACGCCAGACTCATTTCAACATTTGCCAAATACTCATGGTTCCCTAAACAGGCATATACACCGTGTTTGCTTTTAATCTCTCGCAAGAGTTCATCTAACTTATAGTAGGTCAAAGGCAATAAACTATTGTCAATAATATCGCCTGCAAACAACACCACATCTGCTTGTTGCGCATTGATGAAGCTAATCCAGCGTTTCAATTCTGTTCGGCTAATGGCATGTCCTAAATGTAAATCACTCAATACAACCATTTTAATAGACTCTTCTAACGGTTTCACCGTTTCCAAATCCAAGGTAACCACTTTTTTGCGGTAATAGTTTACATTGCCAATACAAGCAACAAGTACAGTGCCTCCAACAATAATCCACGCTTGCAATTTAGGTAATGAAAGTAATCCCTCACTAAAGGTCTCTATAAAGCTTCCCCAAAAGGCAAGGACAACTTCCGATACCACAGCCAGTAAAAAAGAATAAATGATCAACATCAACCAACCTGTTCCTACTTTGTATAAAATGGCGGCTTGGGGTACGCTGACCCGTTTTCTCAGTCCAAAAAATAAGAGTGGTGACACAATCAAAAAAGCAACTGCCACCCCATAAATGACCTGAATACTCCAGTTCATTTGTGCTACTAGTGGATAAACGCGGAATCCTAAATACAAATTAGCTAAAAAATACGCGACAAAAATGGCGACAAAAAATAATCTTCCTTTCATAAAACTAAAATACAATCTGCAGGTGCTGCTGTAGGACAGCAACTGACTAACCCGTTGAGCAATAATACAATCCTTTCTTGTTTTCTCGGGTTTTATTAACAAATAATTGACGCCTTCCTACTTAGATGGAATTGCATTCTTCAAAACTAAACGCACACGAGTTCCTGCTGCTGTAGATTGAATACACAAGTGTTCCTCTAGATATGCCTGGATCATTTTCATGCGTTCTTTCACTAAATATAAGCCTTTCGATTCATGCGTAACTTGTTCTTGTAGTGCTTGTTGAGTTCCTATTCCATTATCTATTACTTCAATTATTACATCGCATTGCTCCTGATAAATCAAAAGCTGTAGTATTGGGTGTTCAATACTATCGGGAAAAGCGTGAACTAAACTATTTTCTACAAAGGGCTGAAGCAACAAGGGAGGAATCTTAATGTGCTTGAGATTCAATTGTTCTTCTACTTTGATTTCCAAGTGTACACGTTCATCCAAACGCATATTTTCTAGTTCAAAATAGCCTTCGATATAGTCAATCTCTTCCTGTACGCTTACTTGTTCAACCATGGAGAAGTTGAGCGTCTTGCGAATTAAAGAGGCAAATCGCTCCAGATAATACAAGGCTTCCTTCTCTTTGTGCATGATAATAAAGTATTGAAAAGAACTCAATACATTAAAAATGAAATGAGTATTCAGCTGACTGCGAACGGATAGTACTTTTAACTCCGCTACCTTCTTCTCAAAGCGCAATTGTTTGTCCTTTCTCTCTTGTTGGCGTTTCATTCGCTGTATAATAAATGCTACAACGCCAATCATGACTAAGCCCATTAAGCTAAAAAACCACCAACTATAGTAAAACGGAGGTTTAATCTTCACATGAAGTAACAACTCAATTTGTTCAGCACCACTATTGTAGTCATACATTCTAATTTCAATTGGATAGTCACCTGCGTTTAGGTAGTGTAAAGCTAAGGACGGTTGTTCCAAATCAATCCATTTTTCTGTGGGTTTCACTCGGTATTGAAAGGCTAACTTATTGGGATATTTGGCTCCCAACAGGGCAAAGTCAATACGAATTGAATTTTTATAATTGGGTAAAATCAGCGCTTTCTTTGTTGCGAACTGCTCTTGTTTGATTTCTAATGGGGTATCATTTACTTTTAGCGAAGAAATCCTCAAATTATACACAATGGGTTTGGGTTTAAAATACCGGCGGTCTAAGGTGTACAATCCCTTTTCTGTGCCTAAAAATAAATAATGCCCCAAAATACCGCTGCTTTTCACAGCGTAGTGATCCAATCCTTGCTCGCTATCAAATAAAAAAGTCCCCTTAGCATCCAATACGGTGATTCCCTTATTTGTACCGACAAACAATTGATGATCCTGATAGGATAGAAAGGTAATGCCATGTCCTAAAATCGATTCTTGCGGAATTTTATACTGTATTTTCAGCTGTGAATTTCGGAGATCCAAACAATAAATATCGCCAAAATCTGTTGCTACGAACAACTGCTGTTCTGCACCTTTTTCAATAAATTTTAGTCGATTTTCGGTAAAGACACCTGCGGCATAAAACGATCGAAATTGCTTATTTTCATACACGTAAAGTCCATCCAATGCTCCTGCTAGGTACATTTTACCCCCTACTTCTTTCATGTCGACAATATCCCGAGGTACAAAAGCTCCATCGGCTCGATCGAAGTATTGGTAAGTAAAATCAGTGAGGTTATCATACACTCTAACCCCGCCATACGGATCTGTTTCAATGCATTGATCCTGTAAAAAATCAAATTGATAGGTGTGAATTCCTGTATATTGCTTTAGCTGACCTGTTAAGCTCAACTGAAAAAGACCAATATTCGTACTCACCCAAAGAGCTTCTTGATGAATAACTGCTTTGTAAAACTTAATCTGATCAGCAGGAATGCGATGTTCTATTTCAAAAAAGTTATTCGCCCGTGTTGTAACTCCTATAAATGATTGATTATTCGCTAGTTGATATGATTTAAAAGCCTCTTTTCCTATCGTTTGAGTGACTCTATTTTGATGAACAATAGACAGTCCTTTCTCGCCAAAAATATAGGTATACGCTCCTTGTATTGCTAGCGTAGCGATAGAACCAAAATGCGGATCAAAATGCAAAGGGGAAGCTAAATCTACTTGAAATAATCCTTGTTCTTTACTTCCAATATATAAAAAATGTCGTTTGGCATCATAAGCTAAGCTGTATAGATCGGTATTTTCTATACCATACGCTTGATTGAGTTTTTCGATCTGATGTCCATCCCAGGCGTAGATTCCGCCTCCATCATTTAGAATATCAGCTCCAACCCAGTAAACTTTATCGCCTACGGATTGAAAAAAACGCGTTCCTTTAATTTTATTTTTTAATGTGGTTTGATGGGTTTGTATTTCCACTTCAAACTTCAATCCCAATAATACCTCTTGGCGGTTCTGATCAAAAAAAGAGGCTATAACTTCTTTTTGCTCACCTATGGGATACAATTTTCCAGCCTCAACCTTAAACACACCATGATTGATGGTTGTAGCAAAAATCGTCCCATCCTTTTGATAGAAACTCGAAACAGGGCTTGGGGTCACAAGTGTAGTGTGGGAAGAAAACGTTTCAATTTGAAGTGAGGGAATATCGATAATCGAAATCCCTTGGGAAGTACCAATATACAATGTAGTATCCAAGACGGCTAAACAATTGACGCGATCGTCTTGCAATCCAGTTGTTACATTAAACAGCTGCGTGTGTTTTTTGCCTTTATACAAAACCCCTTGTCCATAACTTCCCACCCAAATTCCTTGATCATTATCCTCTACAAGGGCTGTAATATTGGTAAACTTCCGCTGTAGCGCCTCTTCATCTAATTCAATGCGCTCTTGTTTTCGCGTACTTAATCCCGCTCTCGATCCAATCCAAAGAATGCCTTGACTATCCATAAGTAAAACGCGTACATCATTGGCAATCAACCCATCCGCTGTTGTATAGCGCTTTGTAACCGTTGATTGTCCATAAACCAACGACAGCGTCAACCCGAAGAGCAAGAGTAGTACCCCACGAATCATAACTCAAAGGCTCTAAAGTCTTTCATTTTTGCTGCCGAAATAACAATATCGTGATGGACCTCTTGTTGATTGATGATGATTTGATCCTTAAATACAATGCGATTTGTTCCTATTTCAATGTGTTTGATGTGATTGATATTAACCAGATAAGAACGACCTACGCGATGAAAATGGGGGTGTTGTAACTTAGAAGCTACGGTTCCCAATGTTTTAGAGATCAAGTATTTTTGATCTTTTAGATATACTTCACAATAGTTGTCATCCGCTTTGCAATACACAATATCTGCTACTGCTACTGCCTCGCGTTTTTGATTGTTTTTAATGAGTTTGATAAATGATTGTTCCCCTTCTTTTTCCACATATTTATCATAGGCCAATTGCAAATTAGCAACTGAAATCGGCTTAAGTAAATAATATAAACAAGGGTATTGATTCAATACTTCTAATGCATATTGGCTGTAAGCCGTTGTAATAACAACTTCAAAAGAGAGCGGTTGTTCCACATAATCAAATAGGGCCAATCCATTTTCTTTAGGCATTTGAATATCCAAAAAGACGAGATCTGGCGCGTGTTGTTCAATCATTTTTACCGCTTCCTCGACTGACTTTGCCGTATAAAACACCAATTTATGTTGAAGTTGAATCTTGTGTTGCAACAGGTGTTTTATTACTTCGGTAAGTTTCCTCTCGTCATCGACAAGTAGAACGACTAACTCATTCATAATAACATTTCGTGTGTAAGGTTGTAGTTGGTAAATAGCGGATCGAATACATCCTCTATTTCTTCAAATATACTATATCACTAAGAAATGTTCTATAAAAATCAACTTATTTTATTTCTTCCTTACCTGTTTCAGAAATAAATTATTCATGGGATTGATTCCTAGTTGATCTATATCTTGACGGCTGAATCGAACGGCTTGATCATAAAACAAGACCAAAGCAGGCACTTCTTCTGCGATTAAGCGATCCATTTGTTCATACAACTGTACACGTTCTTCAAGATTCGCTACCTGAAAGGAGCGTTCGTACAACGCATCATAGGTTGGGTTGCTAAAAAAAGTATAATTAGGACCATTGGGAGCTTTGTTTTTGCTGTAAAATAGCGATAAATAATTTTCTGCATCGGGATAATCAGCAATCCAACTACCTCTAAAAAAGGCAATTTTTCCCGAGGCCATACCTTGTCTTAAGGTAGCAGGTGGCATGACATCTACCTCTACGGTAAGTCCAATTTTTTGCCATTCTCTTTGTAAATATTCAGCTATATCCAAATAGCCCGTGTTGGTAGACAGGGAAATAAGTACTTTGGACAACTTGTGTTCGTCTTTATACGCTTGGACCAACTGCTTCGCTTGAGCCACATTATATAATTCATCCGATACGGTATTACCAGGTAAACCGCGGGGAATAAATCCTCCTACTTGGGCTGTTCCCATACCGCTTCTCAGATGTTGTAACATTTTAACGCGATCAAATCCCTTGTTCAATGCTTGGCGAATGCGCTTATCACTCGTAGGACTATTTTTGTCTGCCATATTGAACCCCAAATATTCCGTGTTGAGATAAGGTCCTGTTTCCATCTGAACCATCCCTTGATATTTGGGTTGTAATTTTCCTTCTAACGTAATCAAATCGTCCTTATACGAAGGGTCTAATCCTGAAATAAAATCCAAATTCCCTTGGATAAACTGTAAAAATGCACTTTGTTTATCTGGTAAAAAAGTAACTGCAACCGACTCTAGATAAGGCAATTGATTCCCTTGTTCATCTTTTTCAAAGTACTTGGGATTTCGCCTTAAGACCAATTTGACATTCTCTTCCCAAAATTTAAAGTAAAAAGGCCCCGTTCCAATAGGATGTGTTCGGAAATCTGATTGTGGATCTTCCACTACTTCTCGTGGAACAACAGAAGCATAACGCATGGATAACAACCCGAGAATAGCGGGAAAAGATTCCTTTAACTGCAAGCGAAATACCGTGTCATTCACGGCTTCATAGCCCTTTACTTTTTGCATAATCCACGCACCAGGTGAGGCTGTTTTGCTATCGGTTAATCGATCTAAACTATACACAAAATCACGCGCTGTTACGGCACGGGTTTGCGCAGGACCGAATGCAGGATGTGGGTGAAAGTAGACCGATTGGCGCAAAATAAAATCATAGGTTAGCCCATCAGAAGAAGCTTGCCACGAATGAGCGATATCGCCAACGACATGTAACTGATCATCGAGTTGAACCAACCCATTAAACAATTGATTGCAGGGCCAAATCACCGCCATACTGCGGGCAAAAGCAGGATCAAGTGTTTGAATATTAGAATCTTCATTGTATCGGAATACGGTTCCCTTCGTGTTTTCCTGTATTTTTTTTTGACAAGAAGGCAGGGTGAAGCAGATACAAAGAATTGATATATAATAAATTATTGATTTCATCAAACCGAATTTTGTACGTAAATTTGCAAGCTTTGTGACAACAAAGAGTAAATATACTTCAAAGTTACTACTCATAGTAAAGAATGATTATGGAAAATAGAAAAAAAGTAGCTTTTTACACCTTAGGATGTAAGCTAAACTTTTCTGAAACCTCAACAATAGCAAGAAGTTTCGTAGACGAAGGTTTTGATCGTGTTGAATTTGAAGATGTTGCAGACATTTATGTGATCAATACGTGTTCTGTAACCGAAAATGCAGATAAACAATTCAAACAAATAGTTAAAAAAGCGCAGAAGAAAAACGACAAGGCTTTTATTGCCGCAGTAGGTTGTTATGCGCAGTTAAAACCTGCCGAATTAGCCAATGTAGATGGTGTTGATTTGGTTTTAGGTGCAACGGAAAAATTTAAGTTAACCGATTACATTAACGACCTTTCCAAAAATGAAATGGGTCAGGTGCACTCTTGTGAGATTTCAGAAGCTGATTTTTATGTAGGGTCATACTCTATTGGAGATCGAACACGTGCCTTCTTAAAAGTACAAGATGGTTGTGATTACAAATGTACGTATTGTACCATCCCGTTGGCTCGTGGTATTTCTCGCAGTGATACGATGGAGAATGTCTTAAAAAATGCAGCTGAAATAGCAGCCCAGGACATCAAAGAAATCGTACTAACTGGTGTGAATATTGGCGATTACGGAAAAGGAGAATTCGGAAATAAGAAACACGAACACACCTTTTTAGAACTGGTACAAGCCTTAGATCAAGTAGAGGGTATTGAGCGTTTACGCATCTCTTCTATTGAGCCTAACCTATTGAAAAACGAAACCATCGAATTTGTTTCTCAAAGTAGAACTTTCGTTCCTCACTTTCACATTCCGTTACAATCGGGAAGCAATGACATCTTGAAGAAAATGAAACGCCGTTATATGCGCGAATTATACGTAGAACGCGTAGAGAAAATTCGCACAGTCATGCCTGATTGCTGTATTGGAGTAGATGTGATTGTTGGCTTTCCTGGTGAAACAGATGACAAGTTTTTAGATACCTATAATTTCTTGAGCAATTTGCCTATTTCCTATCTCCATGTATTCACCTATTCGGAGCGTGACAATACAGAAGCGGTAGATATGGAAGGGGTTGTATCGATGGAAGTGCGCAATAAAAGAAGTAAAATGCTTCGCGGCTTATCAGTCAAAAAACGCCGTGCATTCTACGAGTCTCAAATTGGCAATGAAAAAACAGTTTTATTTGAAAGCGAAAATAAAGAAGGATACATTCACGGCTTTACAGAGAACTATGTCAAAGTAAAAACACCTTGGGATCCTGCGTTAGTCAATACGTTGCACAAGATTAAATTAACGAAAATTGACGAGGACGGTATGGTTCGATTTGATTTTCTAGACTAAATAAAAAAACCTGTTTGAAATTCAAACAGGTTTTTTGCTTTTTATCACCCAGATTGGGGTATGTTGTGTGTGTTATAAGTGGTTTTTAAATCTCACAGGATTAAATTCTTATCCCTGGAGGAAGCATTTCTTTGTAAATAGGGTTTTTCCTAAAAAAAGAAACAATTTTTGGATGGGTAGGAACTACTCGTAGTCTTTTTTCTCTAACGATATCAAGTACTCCTTTTAGAAAATCGATAGATTGTGCTTGCACTCCTTCTTCGAATCCTTTTAATTTGGTCAGAAAGATTTTTCTTTCTTGTAGTGAATACTCGACGCTAAGCAAACCTTGATCGGTTTCGAGCTCAAACTGACGAAGCAATTCATTGTCTTTAATTTCCATTATATTAAAATTTTATATTTCATGTTATGTTGGTACCTCCTTTTCATAGCAACAAAAAAAGAACGGTGGCGACTGCCCCTATTCATAACAATTATATCGTAAGAAATTTTTAGATTATTTATACTGCGAATGCAACTAGTTTTATCGCTATATTTATCAAAGTTCGTCATTTTTTTCCAAACCACCCCTATTAAGTATGTTAATTTATTTAAAATGAACAAAATACCAATTTATTTCTTCCCTGGCATGTCATCCACTTCGCTCATTTTTGAACGATTAAAATGGGATACTTGCCGTTTTGACTTGCATTTTTTAGAATGGTTGCCTTGTGAAAAGAAAGAAAGTTTATTGGCTTATACGAAAAAATACATTCCGTTGATTCAACATAATAATCCTATCTTAGTAGGCGTTTCATTTGGAGGGATTATTGCACAGGAACTATCAAAACTCATTGCCGTTCAAAAGACCATCATCATTTCTAGCGTTCGCACAAATCGCGAATTCCCCACTCGGTTTAAATGGGCGAAATACACCAAGCTTTATAAGTTAATTCCCACCCATGGCGTGGAATTTCTGCTTAATGTGGTTGCTCGCTATGGAAATGACAAACAAAAAAAGCGCGTGGAACTATATAATCGCTATTTATCTATTCGAGATCCACACTACCTCAATTGGTGTATTCAAGCGATATTAACTTGGGATCAAAAAGAAGAATTAGACCATGTGGTTCACATACACGGCACAAAGGATGAAGTTTTTCCTTTTAAAAACATAAAAAACGCAATTGAAGTAAAAGGAGGGACTCATGCAATGATACTAATGAAATACAGCTGGTTCAATCAAAATCTACAAAAAATTATACTAGAATAACTATGAAAAAAAATCTAAAAAACGCACTTTATACAACTGCTGTTGTTGGGGTCGCTTCTACTTTTATCTTTGCGGCTTCTCATGGTACAAATGAAAGCCAAGCAGAACAAAAAGATCCGGCTGAACATCACGTTTCCTTGCCGTTAACAGCTAATTTTGCAGGAGAATCAACTCCTTTACACCTTATCGATGTAAAAGAGCGTTTTGATCGCGAAATGATCATCAATGCCAACCTGCATTCATCAACAACACTCGTGATCAAAAGAGCTGAACGCTACTTCCCGATCATTGAACCCATCTTGAAAAAGAATAATATACCCGATGATTTCAAATACCTCTGCGTGATTGAAAGCACCTTGTCTAATGTTGTTTCCTCTGCTGGAGCAACGGGATTCTGGCAGTTTATGAAGGGAACTGCAGGCGAATATAACCTAACAGTAGATGAGTCCGTAGATGAACGTTACCACTTAGAAAAAGCAACAGAAGCCGCTTGTAAGTACTTCAATGATGCCAAAAATCGCTTCGGTTCTTGGACTATGGTTGCAGCTGCCTATAACAGAGGAATGGCAGGAATGACCAAAGCTATGAATGCTCAATATGTAGATAATTACTATGATTTATTTCTAAATCAAGAAACCTCACGCTATGTATTCCGCATCTTAGCAATGAAAGAAATCATGACCCATCCTGAACGTTACGGATATAACATCCCCAAAGCAGATAAGTACCCTCCTATTCCCATGCGTAGTATTACAGTAAGCAATGATATAGAAGACCTACCTATGTTTGCCCAAGAACAAGGATCAAACTACAAAATTCTGAAACTATACAACCCGTGGTTAGTCAATACAAGCCTAAAAACCAAAGGAAAAATCTATACGATCGAGTTACCGAAATAAATTATTAGTTAAAAATGGACAAAGAAACGTATATCAAAAACGCCCTAGAAACAATCAAAGCCAAGAATCTACAAGTGCCTTTTGAATTGGCAAAAGGCAGTGTAATCACGAATTTAGATCAATACTTAAACAGCTTGCGATCTTCCTATTTACAGGCAAAAGATCCGAGAATAGAACAACTATTTTACGATAAAATAGAGCATTTGCTCAACCTATAAATACCGTTTTAAAAAGGAGACAATCAAGGTTAAGGTTGTCTCCTTTTGTTCTTTATGTGGTATATGCCCCACTTGTTCAAAGATGTGTTTTTCTGCTACTCCGCGTACATGCTTGATCGTTTCCTCCACTTGTGCCAAAGAACCATACTCATCTAAATCCCCCTGTAGAAATAACAATGGAGCGGTTATACGCGATAACTCAGGTACCATCGTCCAATCGCGATAGGCTGGATCCAACCAGATATCAAACCACGCATAGCACAACTTTTCCACGCGTTCTCCGTGGTATTTTGCCAAACGATGTCTTAAGTCTGTCTCTTCATAGGCTTTTTTCGCCTCCCGTACACCTTGCAAAGTTTCCTCTTCTACAACTACATGTCCTGCTTCAATAACCATAGCCGCCGTATGTTCTGGGTATAAAATACCATACCATAACGCAATAGAAGCCCCGTCACTATGTCCAAAAACGGCAATTTTACCCAATTGCAAAACCAAACGCAACGCCTCTAAAAACTCGCCTTCTTGCTCCAAATAGTTGCGCTCGCGAAAAGAAGTACGCATCGGTTGAGATTTGCCGTAGCCTACGCGATCATAAACCATCACATTGCACTGCAATTGCTCTGCTAATAAACCCGGCCAATCGCGCCATAATTCCACACTTCCCAACGAATCATGAAGCAACACTAAAGTCGTTTCCGTTTTAGGTGTATCTTGAATATACAGCTGCACAGCAATATCTTGTCCGTGCACTGAAACAATTTTTTCTGTCAGTCTATACATTATTTTCTAGCTTTACTCAAAAATATAAATTTTAATGCAATACATACTCGAGCAAGACACGATTAATTGCGAATCTACTACTAGTCTTCTATTCTCCTCCTTCCCTCAAATTAGCGTAGATTGATTTATACTCCTATATTTACCTCCATAACAACTGATTACTATGAAAAAAACAGCATTCGCCTTCCTATTAAGTATCTTCAGTATACTGCAAACACAAGCGCAAACGACACCTAACTATCCCGAACAATTCACAGCTAACCTCGCACAACACTGTGGCAAGGCCTATAAAGGAAAAATTGTTTCCTCTCCTATTCCAGTCGATTTTGAAAATAAAGAACTCCTTATGTATGTCTCTTCCTGTACGAATCGAGAGGTAAAAATTGCTTTTTTCGTAGGAGATGATCTTTCTCGTACTTGGGTATTTACCCTAAAAGGCGATCGCTTAGAATTGAAACACGACCACCGTCAACCGAACGGTCAACCCGATGAAATTACCATGTATGGAGGAACAACCACCAATACAGGAAACGATACGATACAATATTTTCCCGCAGATCAAGAAACAGCACAACACATTCCCGCCGCTGCCTCTAACCTATGGTGGGTAACGATTAACGAGGAGGAATACACCTATAATCTACAACGCGCAGGTTCTACAACGAGTTTTAATGTAGTGTTTGATCTAAACAACCCTATTGTAACGGATAAACGCGCATGGTAAATTGGTAGATGGTTAATTTGTTGACGGTTTACTGTAAACTGATTAACCGTACCATTCAAGTACTTTTCTTTGGGTTTCCTTTGGGTTTTGTTTGGTAAAAGTGCCTTGAGCCCTTGTAAAACCACAGGAATACCAAACAACTACCAAAGAAAACCAATACCAACACAATCTAACCAATTGATAATATGCTTTTTACCTATTTGAGGACAAAGAAAAATATGCACAATAAGGATGTTTTAGGTGTAATAAAGGAAATAGTTGAAAAAAAACGATATAGCGAGTTGAGAAAATCCATTCCATTGATTACGGAACGCACGCTTAGTCTACAGCTCAAAGAAATGGGAGACCACGGTTTAATCAAACGAACGGTTTATACCAACAAACCACCTTTGAAAGTCGAGTACGAATTAACGGCTTTTGGACAAACACTTATTCTCTTACTCAAAACCATTGCGCAATGGGGACAAAAAACAGCGACTTTAGATGAAAACATCACTCATATTCCCTATGAAAATATAGACTGTGGGGTATTGGATGGATAGACCGATCCGTTTAATCAACACATTTCTCCCCAACTTCTTACTAGCATTCGTTTTGGATGAGTAGACTAAAAGGAATCTTTCTAAATAGAAATACAGGTTCTAAGTCCTCGTTTTATTGTTCTATTTTCGTACAAAATAACGAAACTCAAATAGACATGTCAAAGACAAAACTAACCATCAACAATAACGGATCAGTAAAAATCGAGGGCGATTTTGAAATCGTAGACCGAAATGGAAATGCGTACGGATTACAAGGTAGAACCGTGCTATCTATTTGCCGTTGTGGCCTTTCTAAAAACAAACCATTTTGCGATGGTGCACACAATGGCCATTTTGAACACGAAGCGGTTGCCTTCGATCTTCCACCGAAGAAAGTATAAAGAACAGCTTCCTGTAACAAATACACGGAAGAATGAAAATCGAATACATCCTGCGCTCGACTAGCGCAACGCGCTGGATAAGTCTCTAACAAAAAAAGTCTTTGGTTTCCCAAAGACTTTTTTCTTTCAAACATTTAAACGCATCCTAGTAGGATACATCTTCCTACTCTAAAAATAAGCTCGTGCTAATTTCTCACGGGATAGATTTATCGCTTATAATACACAACAATACTAGCCTTTGCAAGGGTTTGATTCCAAAGGTTAAACCCAACAAGTGCTGGATTTATCTGTCCATCTAATCCCAATTTGGCTGTCTTTAAAGCGTAAACTGTAAATATATATTGATGAAATCCATGTCCTTCTGGTGGACAAGGTCCTCCAAATCCTCTACTACCGTAATCGGTCATACTCTGAATGGCCCCTTTAGGTGCTAGATCAAGGGAAATATTTCCTGCATTAGCGACTAATTCGCTTACATTTGATGGAATATCAAAGACCACCCAATGCCAGAATCCACTTCCTGTTGGGGCATCTGGATCATACATAGTAATAGCAAAACTTTGCGTTCCCTCCGGTGCATTTTGCCAATACAATTGAGGAGATTGGTTATCTCCATTACATCCAAACCCATTAAACTCCAATGTTTTTGTTCCTTCTCCTCCTAAATCTTTACTCGATAAGGTAAATGTTTTTTGTGCAAATGCTGCCGTTGATACGGTCAAAAACAGCAATACAAGTAACTGAGCTTTTCTCATTCTAGTTGAATTATTATTTCCACCAAAAGTAGCTTTGCAGAGATCAAAAACAGAAAACTAAAGGCTCAAAAACTGTTGCTAAAAGGTCATATTTTTTGATGCTGTTTGGGCGTATGTCCATACTTAATTCGATAGGCTTGAACAAAACTCGACAGACTTTCATAGCCTATTTCCAGATAAATTTCAGAAGCCGTTTTCTTTTCCACAGTCAATAAATAATGTGCTTGTTCTAATCGCTTGTTTTGGAACCAACGCATAGGCGATTCTCCATAGTGTTTTTTAAACATTCGCTTACAGGTTGACTCACTCATATTACACAAGAAAGCAAGCTCTTTCAGCGTCGATTTACGCAGCTGATTGCTTTCGATTATGCGGGTAAATTTTTGTACGCTATCATCTGTTGTATATACCAGCGAGTAGAGCATATCTTTTCCATAGATTTCAACCAAATACCACAGAATTTCATCTAATTTCACCACTAATAAATGCTGTTGAATTTCTTTTGACAAGGTAGCAATGTCGAGTAAACTGGACACAAAACGACGAATAAAGGCATCGTAATCGAAAGCATATACCGTTTTATAGTTATACGGCTTCTTGTGCTCTACTTCATATTTTTGGATGAACTTATAAATCATCTCATTGGAAAAAAACAACAAGACACTACGGTAGCTATTGGCTTTTGACAATTGTTCTGTCATTAAACAATGCCCAGCTTTCATCAGTAAGAATTTCGCGGGGTCAATGGACTGTAGTGCATCTTCAAAAACAACTTCTTTGGTTCCCTCAAGCAAAAAGCTAAATGTATTTTGGTTGAGCGCGATTTGTTGTCGAGCTACTTCTTGGGAACTACGATAATCAAAAAGTTGAATGGTAGCCGTACCATCGAGATTCAAATCGTTAGGAAGAGTAATAATGTTCATGGAGAAAATTCTTTTAAAGCGAATCCACCTGTCGAGATCGGTATTTTGTACATTCGATACTAGATGAAGTTGACGGGATCGAACGAGTTAAAAGTACAAATAAAATCCACGGCCCGCATAAAAACAAAAAAAGTCTTTGGTTTTCCAAAGACTTTTTGTTGTGATCCAATCAGGATTCGAACCTGAGACCTACTGCTTAGAAGGCAGTTGCTCTATCCAGCTGAGCTATTGGACCCTACACTAGTTGTAGTGGTCGGGGTGGCAGGATTCGAACCTGCGACCTCCTGGTCCCAAACCAGGCGCGATGACCGGGCTACGCTACACCCCGAAGAAGCGGAGAGACAGGGACTCGAACCCTGGCGACCGTTACCAGTCGACAGATTAGCAATCTGCTCCGTTACCACTCCGGCACCTCTCC
>JASLHL010000216.1 GCA_030152225.1 Flavobacterium sp.
AGATCTTCGGCGATGGCGTAAACTTGTGCTAAGGAAATGGCAACATTTCCATAAGCCGAACAAATCATCCATTCGTATTCTTCCAAAAATTCAGCCTCTGATAACAGTTCGGGGTGTAAACGCGCTTGTTCTAAGAGCCAGGCAAAAGCCAAAGGGCTTTCATACAGGCAGAAGAACAGCGCTCTTCGCGTATAAGCATAATGCGCAAATCGATCCCCCAACTGAGATCACCGTGCTTATCCGCCAAGTGAATGGCTTGCTTTAGCAAAGCAATACAATGCTTTGAATCTTGTACTTCCTCTTGAATCTGCAGGAGTATCTTTTGTATCTCTAAACGATAAAACATCTTAGAATTCAGGCAAAAAGTTAGTCATTCCCAAAATCACAAATTGATAAAGGGCATGGTTAAAAATATCCATTTCTTGCTTATTGATTGTATAACCACCCAACATTAAGGCTTGTACGTATAAAACGTTAATCAACGCCTCAAAAAGCTCTGGATCTTTAATCACCAAAAGCTTAGCTACCAAATCATTTTGTTGGTTAAAACACAAGGTAGGCAATACCTCTTCTTGTTTTTTAAAATGACCTAAAGCTGCAGCAAAAGGATTTGAACTCTGTGATAAATTTTGCATACTCTTACTGCTCAATGCTTCTTCATTGGCAATATAGATTGCCGTAGTATCTTGGGGGTCAAATCGCTTTACTTCCGCCTTACAGTAATGTTGCTTTAGTATTTTGTTCGCCTTTTCGATAAAAGTATCAATGCTATCATCTGTAATCGAAGCGGCTTCAAAACTATCTAGTACATCATTGGGCTTGATCAATGCAATGGTTAATGCTGGATTGCTTGCTTTTATCTTCTGAATCAAATCTGCTTCGTAGCTATAGGCAGCATTAATCACCAACTTTTGTTGGGATCCCGCAATACGGCGAATTTGTCTAAAATCATCCAGGGAAGGCGTATAGAAAATAGAGCTGTAATTCGTTCGAATATCTCGAAACAACAACATCCCTTGATTGGTTTCAAACGGCAAATAGTCTTCAAATAATTTCAAAATTTCATTATCTGAAGCCGCCAGTGATTTGATAAACAAATGGTGAATAGAGATCAGGTGTTCTAACTTTTCCAAATTCGACACAGACAAGAGTTTCAAATAGTCTTTGAAACACGTTGTTAGCTCTTTTTTCGCCTCGGTTAACAAGGCATTATTCATCAGTGATTCACGAGATGCCGTCGGTTGTAATCCATTGGAATTGATAATGCAACGTACAAACGACGTCCATTCCGGTAACAAATTAGTCGCTTGATCACATAGGTACATGCGCTTCAAGAAGATCTTGTGCTCCTTAGAGGTGGAGGTATTCACTTTGTTGGGAATAACATAAGCGACTCCTTGAATATCCCCTGCTTCGGATGAAATTGGAAACACATCTAAGAATTTCGTTTTAAAAATTTCTTTTCCATAAGCCAATAAATCTTCTTTAGACGCATTTGGATTCAACCAAATCGGATTTCCATCAGATAGAACTTCAACCACTCCATCTTCTACCAATTTGATTTCAATGGGCAAAGCACTGCCGTAAAACAGTACATTTTGTTTGACCTCTTCTTTTTTAAATAGGGATCTCCAGTTCTTCTTTGCTTGTAAGATCACGCGTGTTCCCACTTCAGGAAGTAGGTCAATCATTTCCACATCATAGGTTCCATCGGCTCGACCGGTCCAACGCACAGATTCTTCTTTGTACAACGAGCGCGATTCCACGACAATTTCCTCAGATACCACCAAACACGAAAGCAATCCAATTCCAAAACGACCGATTAAGTCCTTTTCTGCCAATTCACCGCGTTTTGAACTTTGTCCAATAACCGATAAAAATTGGTGCATATCATCCAGTGTTAATCCAACGCCATTGTCTTGAAAAATCAGCTGATCTTTATCAAAAAACAAGGTTATTTTTCCTTGAAAACTTTCATCAATTCCCTTTCTCACTGTAACGGCATCCACGCCGTTTTGCAATAATTCGCGAATGAATACTGTTGGCGAACTGTAAATGTGTTCGCTCAACAGTTCGATCATTCCCTTCATATTGACTTGGAACTGATAATTCTTTTTATTGTCCATTATCTTCTTCTTTTTCTTGGGCCACCAACAATTTTTTGTGCATCTTCATTTCCATTCTCTGCCGCTTGTTGGTACCAATGTAGGGCTAGTTCATCATTTTGCTCTACACCTTCTCCTTTTAAATAACAATTACCTAATTCATACTGTGCCATTTCATACCCATTATTTGCTGCTTTCTCTAGGTAGCTCACGCCTTCTTCTGCTTCTTGTGCCACGCCTTCTCCTTTGACTAACATTACCCCGACATAAGCAGCTGCTTCCATATTTCCGCGATCGGCTACTTCTCTCAAATAGTACATCGCTTCTACATAGTCTTTTTCTGTACCAATGCCGTAGTAATAGCACATCCCCATACGGAAATAAGCCGCATCATAACCGCGCTCTACCGCCATTTTATAGAAGTGGAAGGCTTTTTTCTCATCGCGTTCAACTCCAATGGCGAATTGGTAACAAATTCCCAATCCTTCTGACACATAACCACGCTGTTCAGCAGCTTCGTAATAAGGGAAAGCTAAATCATAGGGTTGATCTTCTTCATACCCGTATAGATAGTAATCTCCTAAGGTTAGCATCGCTAATGCAGATCCATTTTCATTGGCTTTTTCCAACCAGTATTTGGCTAGATCTAAATCTTTTTCTAAACCATAGGCATAGAGGTAATAACACCCTAATTTATATTGTGCATAGCTGAAACCTATTTCAGCACCTGCCGTCATGTATTCGACTGCTTTTTCTGGGTTTTCCTCTCGGCCTCCCATTCCTTCTTCATGTGCTAAGGCTAAGTCTACATTCGCATCCTGATAGCCATATTCTAAGGCTTTTTCAAAGAGGTCAAACGCCAACTCTCGATTTTCAGGACCTCCAATTCCATAGCGATTACAACGCGCAAATTGATAAATCCCCTCTGCTAGATCAGCATCAGCTGCCAGTTCAAAGTACGATCTCGCTTTTTCAACATCTGCTTCTCCTAGTAAACCATCTTCATACAAATAACCTAGGCGAACTGCTGCAAATGGATAATTATTTTCCAATGCTTCTAGGTAAAATTGTTCTGCTTTTGCGGGATCTGCTTCTAATCCATAGCCGCGTTCCAACATCATCGCCAATTCTACTTTACAGTAATTGGAATTGTATAGCTCTACTCCTTTTTCATAGAAAGCGATCGCTTTATCCAAGTCAGGATTTTCATTGTAACGATAGTATCTACCTGCATATTCAATTCCCAATCCACTGTTGCGTTCTGCTGCAATTTCGTAGTATTCAATGCATCTATTAAAATCTTCTTCCGTACCAAATTCACCAAACTGATACCCATATCCCAAGCGATAAGGTGCATAATCATCCCCTAATTCCATCGCTTGTCTCAAAAGCGCTTCTGCTTCTGCTGGGTTGTGTTCTATCTCTTGGTGTTCGAGTAACGCCACAGCTTTTTCATTCATCGCACGTGTAGATTTTGCATCAATTGCACGATCTAAATAAGCAAATGCACGTTCGATATTTTTATAATCACTGTGGTATAGGTATAAAATCGCCAATTCTAACAGGGCTTCATTTGATTCGTATAGCGCTGCTTTTTCCAAGGATTGGATGGCTTTTTCAAATTGAGGTTCACTTTGATCTGCTGGATATAAATAGTAGTATCCTTGAACAAAACCAGCATAAGCAATACCGTGCTCAAACCCCACTTGTAAGTAGGGAACCCCTTGTGCGATCTCATAGCCTAAAGGAGCAAAACGCGTATTGCAAATCATCAAGCCCATCATGTAGTTACAATAACCACTGTTGTGTTTGATTCCCTCCAAAAAGGTTTCTACTGCTTTTTCATCCTCTCCTTCACGTAGATAATAATCGGCTAAAACGTATAATCCACGTTTCTCTTGGTGAATCAAATCGTGGTATTTCGCTAACACTGCTTGTGCTTCCTCTCCAGATTCGCAAGCGCGAAACTCAATATTTAAGGCAAATAAAGGACCTACACGATTGTCAGGACCATAAGAAGCGTGAATCAGCTCCAATCCTTTTTCTTGATCTTGTTCAAATCCTAAATTACCATAGTACAGATTGTACCCCATAAAAGCTTGAGCTGTATGGTCTCCTGTTTCAAAACCTTGTTTTAAATAGGCTGTTGCTTTTTCGTCGTTTTTAAACCCGTAACGCGCATTCATATACAGTTCATGCATAAACGTATAAGCCTTTGCATATCCTTTGTCAATAAACAACTGATTGAGTAAAACAACATCGTCAAACCAAAGGGCATAATCTTTGTCATTCAAATAAAAACTACTGCGCTCGCGGTTTGCATCCTCGTTAATTTGTTCGTATAACTGTTGGAATACTTCTCCCTCTTTTCCTGTTTGCAACGCCAACATACACAACGCATGTGCCTTAAACCAGTGTACTGGATCTGAATAGTCATTCGCTGTCAAATACACTTGTGCAGCTCCACTTAAACTTTCTTGCCCATTAGCAAACTCACTGATGTAGCTCAAGTATTTCACATTAAACTCGCCCATAATTTTTTCTTTTTCAAATAATACAATTTTATTGCTGGATGGTTTTTATTCCACCAACAACAAATTTATGAAACACGAACGACATAATTTGTTAATTATAAAAAAGTGTGCAGAGGAAAAGGAAAATTCCCCAATTATAGGGAACGTAAAAAACAACTACCCTTCCATGACAATAAAAGACCTACCGTCTTATGCTAAGGAAATAGAAAAACAATTGAATTTTAGTCGTGTAAATATTTTTTATTTACGCGAGAAGAAGCAATATAGGAAGCGATAAATCCTAAAATAAAGATAGAAAAGAATACGACAAACACATCGCTAATATTAAATTCTACAGGATAAGCAAAGCCTGGGCGAATTAGGATTAATCCAAAATACTCTTGGATCAATACGCAAATAATCCCCAGCGTAATCCCCAAGATTCCACCAACGGTACTGATAATCATCCCTTGTAACAAGAAGATTCGCTTGAGTTGCTTTAAAGAAACCCCTAAATCATTTAGTGTTTTGATGTTCATTTTCTTTTCTAAGATAATCATAAGCAAGGCCCCTACTAAGTTAAACAGGGCAATGATCACCACCAATAGAAAGATAAAATACACCACGGCATTTTCGGTATTCAACATGCGATAAAGGCTATCGTTCAATTGAATGCGATTTTTTAATACAACGGTATCCCCCATGACTTCCTGGATAAAGTCCGCTGCTTGCTTTTCCGTTACCCCTTTATTCAGGGCAAGCTCCAAATTGGTGTACTCTTTTTCGGACAGGCTGAGTAAGTGTTGTGCTAATTCGATATCGCAAAATACATATTTGCTATCTAGCTCTTCATTGCGAAGGGAATAAATACCTACGGGATGTAAATACGTACGCAAAAAGGCATCTTCTGGATTGCTGACCACACCTGATCCCGGTTTGATGGATAGGGCTTGTAGGCTATGTTCTACATCAAATAATCCCATGGACAATAAATACGCCATGCCCAAGCCCACAACAACCTCATCTGAATCCGGTTGAATCCAGTTACCTAAGTCTATTTTGTCAGGGAATTGGCTGACTTTAGGAAAATCAGCATCCACGCCTTTGAGTATAGCAACGGTTTGCTTTTCATTGTAGGTAAAAAGCAAACGGTCCTCTACTACACGGGCAACCCCAGCAAATAAAGGGGATTGACTCAATTTTGCATATTGAGCATCGTCCACAACGAAGTTCTTTCCTTGCTTACTAAATACTTTTAGCTCGGGATCTAACTCATTGGTAAACGATAAACTAAACGAACGAAGACCACTAAACACAGCTAATACAATTAACATCGCCATAGCGCTTACCACAATACCGATGGAGGCTATTGCCGTAATGACGTTAATTGCTTTGCTCTTGCTTTTACTAAAAGCATAGCGTTTGGCTATGTAAAATGATATCTTCAACCTTTACTTTTTCTTTCTCTTCGCCAATAAGTCTGGATTGGCAATTGGGTTTTCGTCTCCTTTTAATGCTTTGTCAATTTGATCGATATACTCTAAGCTATCGTCTACATAAAACACTAAATCAGGCACTTTACGCAACTGATTTTTTACGCGTTGTGCAAGCTCATGCTTGATTAGCGGCGCATTCGATTGAATGGCTTTCAACAATTCTTTTCCACGATCTGCTGGAAAAATGCTCAAAAACACCTTCGCAATGGATAAATCCGTTGTAACATTTACTTTAGAAACAGAAATAATCAAATTGCTTATTCCGTTCTTGCGCACTTCTCCTTGTAATATATCTACGAGGTCACTTTGTAGAAGCGCTCCCATCTTCTTTTGTCTATTTGTCTCCATGGTGCAAAAATACAATTTTTTGGATAGGATTTTTTTATATTTCACGCTTCAATTACTTCTGTTTGATAAAATTACTACTTCTACAGCTAAAAAGGAATTCATCCTCGAACTAAAAGAAGAATCTCTCCGCTCTGTTGTGGGGTGAGCAACCTACACTCCTGTAGTGATACTGCTGTAAAACGCAATTTTATTTCTATACGTACTAGGCCAATTTAAGATTGGAAGAAGTAGACTTTCACAAGGGATAAACAAGAGTTTGTAGGGAGATTCCTTCGAGTTCTCTTGGAGATTCCTTCGACAAAACAGGACTTTTCCCAAGCACTATCGAAGGACTGTCGAAGAACTGTCGAAGCAACTCCGAAGTTAACTCTGCTACAATCTTACGGATAACCGAATCACAATGCATTTCCTTTAGTTGATCTTAGGAAGAAAGAAAAAAGAGTGGCTATTTCGTTTGATCTCCCTATCCGGTATGGGACTAAAAAGCAGACAAAACTTTGGAACTGAACACACTACTGTTTGGGGTAAAAGAGAAAAAAAACGAGGAGAAGGCAAAAAGGAAAAAGCGAGAGAATCTCCCGAGTAAAAGTCAAGCACAGACAAGAAAGGGAAGCAGTACCGTGGGGGAATAAAATTAATATTTTTTAAATCTATTTCTTGCAAAAACCAATAATACGCAGTAATATTGCAACCTCTAATTGTCAATTTGACTGGTCCTATAACTCAGCTGGTTAGAGTAGCTGACTCATAATCAGCAAGTCCCTGGTTCGAGCCCAGGTGGGACCACAATCAAAATTTACAGTCAAATCGACCGGTCCTATAACTCAGCTGGTTAGAGTAGCTGACTCATAATCAGCAAGTCCCTGGTTCGAGCCCAGGTGGGACCACAGAAAAACCCCCTCAAACACAATGTGTTTGAGGGGGTTTTGTTTTTTCACATTAAAATAACTTAAAAAAGTTAGAGTAGGTAATCTAGTTTTTTTCTTTTTAAAACTTAAATATTTCAGATTTTATTCCTACATAAATATTCTCCCCATATTTTTCATCAATCCCTGATAACGCAATACATTTATTTTTCACCTCTCTTCTAACTCTACTTCTATGATGTCCAAACTTAGGGTCTATACCCCCACCATTTTTAAAAATTATATTTTTTTTACCTTCTTCAAGTCTTTTACCCCATTTCTACCTACTGCATAATAACCTAACGAGTTGTGTTTAAGCAAGATACTTTCAATGGTTTGTGTGTGATTCAAAGTAATAACATCAATACTTATGAGTCATGCAATTTATGTTTACTATTTTTCTTTTCTAAGAAATAGTACAATCAACATCATTACATAACGCATTAAAAATGTCAAGCATTACAATTACATTTCTTTCTATCTTTTCGATACTTTTAAAAATTAGATTCAACCTCTTTCAAATAAAAAAAGATGGGAAATATAGCTACATCAATAGATAATCAAATAGAAAAATTAGCAACAAGGGGAATGATCCTTGACCTACCTTTAGACAAAATTAAGGAAGTACTTCTTGATATAGGGTATTATAGGCTGGGTTTCTATTGGAATCCTTTTGAAATTGATGATGAGCACAATTTTCAAAAGGGTATAAAATTTTCTACAATCATAGCCCTTTATTATCTTGATGTAGATTTACGACATTTACTTATTAAATACATTAATCGGATTGAAGTTAATTTTAGAACCAAAATAGTTTATTATGTCTCTAATGCTAATAAGAAAAGTCCTACTTGGTTCGTTGATCCTAAAGTTATGACGAAAGACTTTATAAATGACTTCGATAAATATTACAGTACTGATTTCAAAAAAAACAATGTTATAAGTAAACACCACAAGAAATACATCAATGACAAATATGCTCCTGCATGGAAAACATTAGAATATTTAACCTTTGGAAACAATCTTAAAATTTACAAAAATCTATTAGATAGAACGATTAAGGAAAGAATATCAAAAATCTACACTGTAAATGATACTGACAAATTTGAAAAATTAATGGATGTTATCGTGTTTGTACGTAATTATTGTGCCCATAGCGGTGTTATTTTTGATCTCCGAAATACATATGGTATACCAAAATTACCCTATTACAATTTTAATAATAATGACCGACATTGCTTAGATTCTTGTATCAAAATTATCGTTTTTATACTTTCTACAATATCACAAAACAGAGCTGATGAATTAAAAACCAGTATTGATCATTTACTTGCTCAATACTTAAATAAAGGGGACGAAATAAAACAAATAATCACAACAAAAATTAACTATATTGCACCTGAATAGATTGTATATAGTTCGTTTATACTCAAAAAAATAAAATAAAACGTTGTATACTATTGTATAAAACTATATCTTTGTATAACAAAATAGTGTCCCGTTATTCTGAAATACGCTTTAACGCTGCACTTTAAAAAAAGAAATTACAACCTCGGACTTGCTCCGAGGTTTTGTATTTTATATCCTTTTGTTTTTTTAACTACAACGAGGCACTAGGAAAAAAATCCATATTCTTATTACCACTTCTATTTTCAATTAAAACAATAACACAGAAGAAAAACAAAAGAATACTACTCAGTTTTGGTTCCTTTAAGAAATTAAATTTTTAATAGACAGTGAAAAAATACTTGTTGAAAACGAATATACTAAATTATCAGAATGACACTTTTTATATGAAAGAATATACAAATAAACAAACTACCTTTATCATCATATTTTAAGTAAGTAGCAACTAAAAATTCAAAAATAACCAAAAGAGAATACAATAACTTAAACATTCAAATATTCTCAACCTTAGCTTCTCTTTAATCCCCATTAAACACACTAAATTAGTATCTTTAGTGGTGAACTAGTCTATATGGGAAAAACAGCAACAACTATCGAAGAACAAATAGAAACATTGCGCAATAGGGGAATGACAATTCCTGATGAAGCAAAAGCAAAAGAGCATCTGTTAGATATTGGTTACTACAGATTAGGCTTTTATTGGTACTATTTTGAAATAGACAAAACACATAAGTTTGCACCTAATACCAATTTAGATGATGTGATCGATTTATACTATTTGGATATTGATTTAAAAAACATACTTCTAAAATATATTTATCGAATTGAGGTACACTTCAGAACACAGCTGATTTATTACGCATCCAACTTCTATACTAATACACCAGATTGGTATCTTAATAAAAGGATCGTGCATAAAAATGTTGCTACTCAAATCCATAAATCATATGAAGTCTTAAAATTTAAGAATAATATCATCAAGAAGCATCATCTAAAGTATACAGACGATCAATATGCTCCTGCATGGAAAACGATGGAATTTTTAACCTTTGGACAAGTACTTAAAATCTATTCAAATTTAAAAAAAGAACAATTAAAAAGTAATATTGCACTCACTTACAAACTAAGAGACTATAACACATTAATAAACTACTTAACAGCCATTCTTAATATTAGGAATATCTGTTCACACAGCAATGTTCTTTTTGATTACAATCAACCCAAAGGGATAACTAGAATCCCAAATAAACGATTTAGAATTCAATCTAGAAATACAACAAACTTAAACGCTTCCTTAAACTTAATTCTCTTCATACTAAGTCAGATTTCAATTAATAGAGCCGATGAATTAGAGCAATTATTCTACCAAAAAGTCAACGAAAAGCAACAGAATGCAATGTTAAATCCAATTATTCAGGATCATATTAAGTTGGATTTTACAAAAAATGTCATACCTTTGTATAACAAAAGTGCCCCTCTATACATTCTGCTATAGAGCAGCACTATAAAATAAGAAATTACAACCTCGGACTTGCTCCGAGGTTTTGTATTTTATATCCTTTGCATTTATCGCTTTCTTCTCCCTACCTTCCGCAAAAGGTAGATCAGATTATTTCCTAACACCACCACAAGCAGTACACCCATCCGCAGCATATTGAGTACGAGATTGACAACCACTCCCACGCCTATCCCTATTTTATCCGTAAATGATGTTTTCATTGTACTTTTTTATTTGTGCATTTGGTGTGTCGTGCTAATTCAACTCGTTCAACAATTGATCTATTTTCTCGTGAATCACCTGTATTTCCGAGTCATATTGATCCGTATCTTCACTTAATGCGCGCTTAAAAAGCTCGAAGGCCTCAATTCTCAATTCACTATATGTCCTTAATTTGTCATTGTGCTCTCTTAGCTCTTTGGGTAAATTTTCTAGTTGAGCAGTTTGATTGATCAGTTGGAGATTTTCTTTCCACAACGGAAGGGCAACTTCATCTAGTTCATACAACAAAACGCGGTTGGGTTTCGTATACAGATCATCGTAAAAAACCAACGTCTTTTGTTCATTTTGCGTAAATACATCCAATTGCGTTTGATAGGTTTCGTACGCGGGATCATTGGGTAAAAAAAAGGCGGTCACAAAGATGAGGACAACCTGAATAAGAGCGGCAATCAACGCAAGTCCAGCTGCTTTCCAATTGGAATAAAACGCTCGATTCTGCTCCTTGTGTTGGCGTAATATAGCGCCCTGTTTCACTTCTACAATCCAACTGGCAACACCAGCAAAAATAGCAGGTAAAACATAGCTGGGCAGACGATCCAAAACAGAAGCTGGAAGTAATAGTAGTCCCCCAAAGACCAAAATCGTAGTAGCTATTCCCCACAAAAGAGCCTGCTTGCCTTTCTTTTCTTCTTGAAGCATTCGATAATTCTCTCGAATCAAATACCCTCCAATTAAAGGACCGCCTAAAAAAGTAGCCATCCCAATAGCCCCGGTCGAATAAAACTGGACTGATTGAGTTAGATCCTTTTGAACTATAGGCTCTTTCGGTGTATTTTCTTGTGGTGTATTTTCTTGTACTGTCATTTTATTCTTTTTTATGATCACTCTTGTTGCCAATTGCTAAGCAATTGCTAAAATAGAGCAAAACAACCATTAGTGGTTTCTCTTTTAAAGCCCACGTGTATTTTCTCCTTCGTATTGTTCTACCGTATCCACTAGTTCTCCTTTGCCATTATAGTACGATTTGATGCTGTACATATTGTTCAGCGTACGCGGATAGTACTTATCCCCATTACTCTCTTGTCTCGTAACAGTTTCTGAGGTATAGAATAACTTTCTCTCTGGGTCTACTCCATACAAAAACGTTCGCTTATCTTTATTGAAAACAACTGTCTTTACACAGTCAACATAAACAGATACATAGTGGGATTGACCTTCTTTGCGAATGGTTTCATACAGCGCTTCCCCTGTCTCTGGATCAAGGACTAGTTTGGTAGAAGTCCCTTGAATCAACATCAAACACTCATTGTCCTCATCAAAGAGAAAATTTAGCTTTTCCTTGGATGGATTGATGAAAGTATAGCGATACTCTTTTTTGTCTTTGGAATTAAAGTAATCCACGTCTTCCAATTGATACTTCGGCAACATTTTATCCGCTGGAGAAAAGATGAGCTTTTCCTTATTGAGATCATAAAACATCAGGGTTTTATTTTCTTTGTATATCCCGTATATAAATCCTTTTTCAAGTTTGGCACGGGTAATTTTTACCGCATCGCCTTGTTCAAATAAATACGCTCCTTTGTAAATAAAATTGATATATTCACTTGTTGCCCCTTTCTCATCAGTAAAGTATTCCGAGGTCTCATATAAAGGTTCGCCATTGAATGTGTGAATCGCATTAAATCGATTTACTTTAAAAGATTCATCGATCACTAGTTCTGTAGGGCGATCAAAATGAGCCAAATAGCTGTATTGATCTTTGCGCAATTCGATTAAATTACGCGCTGAATTGTAAATTCCAATAGATTTATATTCAAAAGGAAGCACCGCTTCTTTCGCATAGATGTCGAATAGTCCCACTTTTTGTCCATCACGAGAGGCTTCGAGGCAAATTTTGTCTTTGATGTGATAGATTGTACTGGATAAACTCGCAAACTCTTCTCCTAAAATATTCTTTCCAGTTAGGTCAGTTAAAAAGCTTTTTTTGTCTTTAGAAACAAAGAGCAAATCGTTGTCAAAGGGAAACAGTTGATCGTATTCTGGTTTTAGTAATTCCGTTAAATTGAGGTCAATCAATCCCAATTTCGTATTGGATTCATTGGCAAAGATTAAATACTTCTTCTCTTGGATTTTCGTAAAATAATCTACTGGATAGGGAAATTGTTTGTTTTCTTTGGTTTTAAAATCGTAATAATTCAATACGTTCATTTTTTTACTCGTGCCACACAAATAACCAGGAACTCTTGGACCTGTTAAGTATAATAACGTTTGATTATCGGGATGATAGGCAAACCCCTCAATTGTTTTTCTATCGCCCTCTAATACGATTTTTCCTTCTTCATCTAAGATTTTGAATCCGTGATCATCTCCTTTAGATATAGCGAGATAGCTATCATCAACCGTAACAACCTCGTACTTTTTTTTGTATTTAGATAAAAATTTTTGCGCATGCGTCAGTGTACCACACAGTAGTACCATAATCAGTAGTAACTTTTTCATTTTTTTTTGACAAAGTTAACCATCCATTTAGATAAAGACCAATGAAGTAGGTATTATCCTTTTACTTTTTCTTAAAGCACTAGGACAGAAACTTGAAACGCAACAAACAAATCTTCTAAAAAACAAGGCTCGTTCACCACTTACCTCCCACATGTACAGGATGAATAAAAAAACCTCCTCAATCCAAGATCGAGGAGGTTTTCCGCCATGTTTAGATGACTGAATTACTATCTTTACCTACTGCTATTTGGCTGCATACATGTCGGGAGTAACAACGTATTTCGTTACGTAAACCCCATTTTTATCCTTGTAATAGTAATTAAATGTCACCTGAGCTTCTCTCATTTCTTTCAGGTCAGGATTCGTTTGGATGTTTTCCAAAATACCCGTTTTTATTCCTCTTTTCGCCTCTACTACTTCACACCTGAAGTACAGGTCGACCTGTGGCTTATTTGACTCCTACTCCTAGTCTTTACATCAAAATATGATCTAAAGTTGTATTTAAATAAAACAAGAACAACTGAGTCGATTGACTTAGGGTCAAATCACGGCCAATCACGCTGTAAATAAATTGGCAACCGACCTATATAAAAAAAGCCCAATGAATAAGAATTCATTGAGCCGAACATAATATAGTTTGATTGGTTTTTGTGCTATTTTACAAGTTCTCTTTCGCGTACTACCGTTTTTGTATCGTTTTCCACTTTGTATTTTTTTGTCCATAGACAGTCATCGTTGTAATCATAAGCAAATACTTCTTTTACAATCACAGGACGTTGTGGAGGTGTACGGTCTTTTTTGCGTTTCTTTTGTTTGCTAAACGAGGGCGCTACAATAGTTCTACTATTTGCTTCTATCACATTGTTACACGAATCATACTTATAGGTAGTCGTGCGAATTTTTTTCTGACTCCCATCAAAAAAAGTCGTTTTTTCTAAACGTATAGAACCATTTTCATTATAGGCCCTTACGGTACTAAATCCGCGTTCATACTCCTCCGAATATTCACGTGAGGTAACCAACATGGGTCTACCTTTCACAAATTTAGTATAGGTACGCTCCCCATCATCCACCATCATCCCTTTGTCATCATAGGTAAAAGTACTTTGATACACCACTTCGCGAACTTGACCGCGATCGGCATCATACATGAGTACTTCTTGGTACACTTGCCCTTTGTCATCGTAGAAAACATCAAACAACTTTCCTAATTCATCTTTATAATACAAACGATAGCTCTTGATGCGTCCATCTTTCAATTCATACTCAATGCGATCACTGGGAAATACACTTTCTGCATCTTTCTCAAAAAAATGGTCATACTGTTTCCATTGTGGATTAGAATCAATTCGATCGAGTGCCATTTGTGCAAATGCACCAGTACTCATCGATAACAATAGTAAGGTAAGAATCGCTGGCTTTTTCATTGATTATCTAAGGTTTTGTTGTTCATTTTCCTCGTAGGAGTACGCAAAGTAGAAAAAAAACCAACCATTACAAAAAATAAAGTCAACGAATACTAAAAATTAACTTAAAACACCCCTTCTATTCGATCCAGATGCGAGAAAACGAGTGCCTTACAATAAATCGACGTGAAGTTTTCCCTCTTTCACACCTAGCATGATTTGAAGAAGCAAGGGCATACGTCGTCCTAAATTCAATTCCAAAATCTGCTGCTCATTATTCGCATACTGTATAATTGTTTGCATTTGAAAGTCGATCATCTTATTGACAAAGACATAACGTACGTTTAAATCGCCATTTTTTTGTTGATCCACCCAATAAAACTGGGTAATACTCCCTGGTTTTGTGGTACTATACTCTTCAAAATAGCTTTTAATTTCAAGAAACATACCGCCTTGGGTTACAGGAACCACTTGTATTGAGTCGGTCGTTGTACCTGCATGGAAGGCGTGTATTCGAGGTTCTGTCGTTTGTCCCTGAAGAATAATGGGAAAGCAACAAGCTAAAAGCAGGCCGCTACTAAATCGCAATTTATCATAAAAAAAACTAAAATTTAAAATTCGGCACAACTCTTGCATATAATCACATATGTAATTAATTATCATAAAAAAACCAAAAATACATAACAAATAAAAAAATAAAAAAGTCAGAGACCAAAGAAAGCAACAAAATATTTATGCAATTCAAAAAACGAGACATACCAAAAACGTACAATTAGCGTTTATTTTTATGGTGTTTACCCCTATAATCAAAGACAAAAAGCAGAGCAAACGAGAAAAAACAGCCAAAACGTTATTAGAATTCACTTTTTAAAAAATTTTAACTAATTTTAATAAACATATGTTTAATTTTGTGGACGATGATAATCTCCCACAATGATCGAAAAAAAATAGGGTAAAGTTCAAAGCCAAAAATTGATAGAGAACCATAAACCGCGGTATGGGATAGTGCGAAAAACAACACGTTAAACGACACTTTATTTAACTATACTTCGAGAGGAAAAAGATTATTTTATATTAAATTTGCAATTGAAAGAAATAAAAGAAAAGATGAAAAAGATTATCTCATTATCCATCCTATTGTTAACGATGTCTGCGACTTATGCACAGCGAAAACCTGTGATCATGACAGCGAATGACGTTGTAGTATACAAAGACATAGAAACAATTCTAGAGCATAAAGCGGAATTGGGTCTAAGCCATAAGCAAGAAGCTTCTTTTGTCGTTAAAAATGAATACATCAAAAGAGATCTTCAAGCCTTAAATGATAGAACTGATATGTTACCCGTTGAGAAAAAAGAAACAGCAAAGAAAATTAAAGATTCATACCGCTTATTCATTCAACGTACATTGAACCAAGATCAAATGGATATTTGGGCACAGAAAAAAGTAGAATACGATTTAGCCAATACGCAAGACAATGGCTACAAGGTAGATTTAAAAGAGTTGGATGCCATTTATAAAGCAGAGCAAAAAGAAATCTACAGAAAGTATGGCATGGACCGAAAAATATACGCTGCCCAAAAAGCAACACTTCGCAAAAAATACGAAACAGATCGCCTTAACTTAGCCCAATATTACAATGCAGAGAAAGAGGAGAATGATGTGATGTCATTAGAAGAAATCGCAAACTTGGTGAAAGAATTTGATGATTACTACAATGGAGAGAATGAAACGAATCCGTTGAAATACTTAAATATCAGAGAGCGTTCTACTAATGAGGTAGAAGTTGAACAAGAAAACTACTCCGAAGAGAATTATTCAGAAGAATCCGAAACGGAATAAAAAAATACGTCTGATCAAACAGCAGTAAACTCGAGCTTACTGCTGTTTTTGTGTTTTTATACCTCATCTTTTTCTAAGAGAATGTCTGTTTTCTTTTTCTTTTGGAAAGACAATCAAGGGTATAAATAGAAAAACGAAAAATATAAAAAGTAAAAAGACAATTCAAAATGTCCGAATTACACCAAAATACAGCATTTTAAAACCGTTGCATTTCAGTATTTTTACTTTACTTTGCATAAAAATTATCTTATGTCATACATATCAAGAGTTCTTAGTGGAAAATGCCCAAACTGTGGCAAAGAAGATTTATTCTATGATAAGGGAAACCCCATAACCATGCGCATGCCGAAAATGACGAAAGAATGCTCACATTGCCACTATAATTTCCATAGAGAGACTGGTTTTTACTTTGGAGGGATGTATGTAAGCTACGGACTTACGGTTGCCCAAATGTGTGCGGTGATGGTATTGAGATTAATCATTAATGCGCTATTTGATACGCAGATCACTCTGCTTCAAACCTTTATCGCTATTGTAGTTGTTATCCTTTTATCTTGGACGTTTAACTACCGCTTATCACGCATCATTTGGTTAAACATATTTTATAAAAAAGAATAGTTTCTTTCGAAAAGTTAGTTATCTTTGCACCACTTGAAACAAAAACGGGTGTAGTTCAAGGGTAGAATAGCGGTCTCCAAAACCGTTGATGGGGGTTCGAATCCCTCCACCCGTGCAAAAAAAGTCCTTACAACTTGTAAGGACTTTTTTATTTGCCGTCAACTGTACCCCATCACTGGTATCGCTTAAAAAACTCTTTGGGTGTTTCACCTACTCGCTTTTTAAATAACTTGGAGAAATACGAATAATCATCATACCCCAGCATAGATGCAATGTCGTTTAGTGGATAGTCTGTATAAATCATCATTCGCTTGGCTTCTAAGACCACGCGATCTAAAATAATATCCGTTGTTGTTTGGTTGACCATCGTCTTACAAACGCGATTCAAATGCTTTTGCGTCATATTCATCCACCCCGCATAAACTGCAGCGGATTTTTCTTCTGCAAAATGTTGTTCAATTAATTCTTCAAACAGCTGCAAATGGGTTGCATATAAATTATTGTTGATCGTCTTAAATGTTTCTCCTTGCAACAAGATGCGATTCGTTTCAATATAGAACAGCAAAGTCAAGCTCACCAATTGCTGATTTCGCTTCCATTGTTCTGCGCGTACTTCTTTGACCATGCGTTGGAGTACAAAAGCCAAAATCTGCGTATCTGCTTCATTTAAACAAACGCGATTGGGATAAAAAGCGGATCGAAATACAGGATAATCACGCAGCGATTCCTTCAACATATACAAATCCAAAAAATTCTGCGTGTGAAAGAAGATATACCCCTCAATATCGTCCGACAACTCCCAGCTATGGGTCTGTCCTGGAGCCAACATAAAGGCTGTTCCAGGCTTTACCTCATAGCGATTGAAATCAATTTCGTGCATACCTTCTCCTTTGGTAAACAAAACACCTACATAAAAATTGTGCTTATGAGGCCGTTCGATATGACTGTGATTGTCAATTAAATGTTGTGATAGCGTATTAGCATAAAAATCCGTTTGCAGATTATTATGTGTGATATCGTTAATTTGTAAAATTGCTATTTCATCCATGCCCTTCCCCTTTTGTAACAAAAGTAAAAAGAAATCCCACCAAGCCCAATTTAATTAACTATCTTACAAGAACTTTGATTCTTGGCAAATAAGAATTGCATAAGCAAATTTTATTTTCAAACTTTGTTACTCAATCTAAAAAGAATTGCTCCAATGAAAAAAGCAATAGTAGTAGTGGGCCTTATTGCCTTAATCTCGACTGCTTGTTCACAACAACAGCCGTCACAAAACTTAGAATCACTAGATAAAAAATCCGCAAGAGAAGTTACGTTAAAAACAATTCCAGCTGGAGATAGTATCTATCATATAACCGCGCAAACCATTTGGGCGAATGGGCAAGTAGTTCTTCAAAAAGTGGATACGCTTACCACCGCTAAAAACATCAACGACTGGGGAGCGACTCAACCAACAAGTCTAGATAAAATTCCAATTTACGTAACTGTAGAATAATTATGAAAAAAAGTAGTAAAGCCGTTTCCTTAGTTTTAATCACCGCAACGTTAGCTTCTTGTTCTAAACCTACAGAAACCAAAGAAGAGCAACAACGTGTGTTTATGCGAGCAGACAGCAGCGCACCTTATACTGAAGTAACAGATCAATACCAACAGCAACGCAGTGGTGGAGGAATGGGTATGGGAAGTGCTTTATTGTGGTATATGGCCTTCCGTCCAATGATGGGTGGCGGTATGGGCTATACAAGTCCTGGTATAGCAACTCAATCCAACGTAGGAACCAATGCAACCAAAGCTGATGCGTACAAAAAACAAACCGCTCGGGGTGGTTTTGGCAGTACAGCCAAAAGCAATACAGCTTCTTCTTAATTGTAACACATGCAAATAAAATATATAACACCGCAATCCAATTGGCAAAACCGATTGGAACAGCAGGGTTTTGGCTATCATACCGATGAAAACAACCTTCCTTATTGGATAGAAGAATACTACTATAGTATTTCGGAAGACTTAGCAGATGAAGTCTATGCTGCTACGGCAGACCTATGGCAAATGTGTCTCGAAGCTGTTGACCATGTGATAGCGAATAAATTATACGACCAATTTCAAATTCCCTTGTTCTTTCACGAGCATATTGAACGCTCTTGGGAAAACGATGAACTTAGTATTTATGGGCGCTTTGATTTTGTATATGACACTGTTCACCAACAGTTGAAAGTATTAGAATTCAATGCCGATACACCTACTTCCCTTTATGAAACAGGTGTGGTACAATGGCAATGGATGAATACGTATTTTGGATCGTCTAAAGATCAATTCAATTCGGTACACGATCGCTTAATTGAAACGTGGACAGAAGCTAAAGCTCATATGAAAGGTACTACCCTGCACTTTTCTTGTATGCGTGAAACACTAGAAGACCTTACCAATATTGAATACCTACGTGATTGCGCTATTCAAGCAGGCATTCAAACCAAATTGATTTATATCGATGACATTGGTTGGGATGGAGAAACATTCACCGATCTAGAAGATGAAGTAATCACGGATATTTTTAAACTATACCCTTGGGAATGGTTGATCTACGAACCTTTTGCCTTGCATATACCCAATGATATGGCAGAAGCGCAATGGATTGAACCTTCGTGGAAGATGATTTTATCCAACAAAGCTATTCTACCGATTCTTTGGAAGTTGTATCCGAATCATCCCTTACTATTGGAAGCGTATTTTGACGACCCCCATGGCATGCAAAACTTTGTCAAAAAACCGCTGTTATCTCGTGAAGGAGCTAATGTAACCTTGTATATCAACAACCAAATTGTCGAAGCGACAAAAGGCGACTATGGAGATGAAGGCTACATTTGTCAAGCCCTAGCGAATCTTCCCAATGAGGGCAAAGGCTACTTTATCATTGGCAGCTGGCTCATCGGACAAGAACCTTGTGGAATTACCTTTAGAGAAAGCGACAAACGCATTACGACAGACAAGAGTAGATTTGTACCCCATATTATTGAATAACGCCTAAGCCTAATGACCTTTATTAGGCTTTTTTTAATCCATTATATCCTATGACGCCCGATTTTATATACGACCAAACTTTCGAAAATGAAGTATTTGAACCCCATGCAATTTCATTTCGAGAATACGAAAACTGCAAGTTTATTCAATGCGACTTTAGTGCATGTTCGTTTCTTTCGACTTTATTTATCGACTGCGATTTTAAAGATTGCAACTTCAAAAATGCCGCTATTAACTATGTCGGACTGAGAAATTGCCACTTTCAAACCTGTAATTTCACCCATGTTAACTTTACGATGATGGACCAAACTATTTTTGAGTTTTCATTCACGGATTGTAATTTGGAGTTTACTTTATTCTATGGTTTAAACTTAAAAAAGACCAGTTTTATCAATTGCAGCTTAATCAGTGCGGATTTTATGGAGGCTGATTTAACGCAGGCCATGTTTGACAACTGCAATTTGTATCGCGCTAATTTCACCAAAGCCAAAGCAGAGAAAACAGATTTCTATACCAGCTATGATTTTGATATTGACCCTGATTCAACTAAACTTAAAAACGCGATTTTCTCCAAACATAGTTTGGAAGGGCTGTTGCGAAAACACCAGCTTATTTTAAAATAAATAAAAAATAAAAATGTATCTTTAAGTCTAAATCTTAAGGAAATTAACGTATGCGTTTGAAAAGAAAACACAAGATCATATTGCTTGTACTTACCTTAGGAATAGTACTATACAGTTCGAGTCAATGGATTATCAACTACCTATTGGATCAATACTTACCTGAAATAATCAAAGAAAAAAATGATTCTCCCTATGACTTGGCATACCAATCGGTTCACTATTCTTTAGCGGAGCGTAAACTGACTGTGAAGGGAGTTGAAATCCAGCCAAAGGTAGCCTCATCAACAGATTCAATTTCTTATATCAAGGGGCACGTCAAACAAATCAAGATTCAACAGGTGGCGATTTGGAATTTAATCAAGCGACACAATTTAAGCGCTCAATCCATTGCGATTATCCAGCCCGACATCGAGGTCTTTCAAAACAAAGTCGTTCAAGATACCCTGAAAGAGGATCAATCACAATTTATCAAATCCATTGATATTCAAGAAATCCTTGTCAAACAGGCGCATATAGCTATTCACGATGCGGTTCAAGACTTGCGCATACAAGAAATTTACAATTTCAATGCTGAACTCAACGGCATTCATATGGGGGTAGAAACCCAAGACAAGCCAATTCCCTTTACCTATAAAGATTATGCGATATCCTGTGATTCGATGTACAGCATAATCCACGACAATCACCGCTTGAAAATAGGAGCGATTAAAATTAGTCAAGATCAAATTAGTACATCAAACTTATCGCTACAACCGTTACTGGATCTAAAGGAAAAAAGTGACTTACCTCCTCGTCTACTGTCCATTGAAGCACCTGCACTGGTATTTAAAGGAACAGACTGGGGGTATAAAAATAAAATGGAGTTCTATGTACACATTGATTCCATACAAACCCCTGGGGTAACCTTAACCGTAAAAGAGAATACAAACTCATTGATAAAACCCAAAGAGAAAGCAATAAAATCACCCAAGCTCTTGCCTTTTGATCTCTGCATTACCAAGATTTCTGTAGGAGACATTCAGCTAAATTCCCTTGAACAATGGATTATTGAACAAGGCGAACTGGTACTACAGCAGATCGAAAACAAAGCACAAGAGCAGCTACACGTTGCTTCCATTCACATCAATAGTCCAAAAATTAAACAACAACAGCAACAAAAAAATAAAAAAACAAAAAGCTCAAAATCAAGCATACACTTTGATGATTTGGTTCAGATTGACACCTTAGCCATACACCAAGGTAGCTTTACCTCAACAAAAGGGCAGAACAAGGAACTCGTCTTGCAAACAAAAGCCATTGAAGCCGCTATTGAAAACATTCGCATCGATGCGCAAACCCTAGCAGAAACAATTCCCTTTACGTATCGTGGTCTATCGTTTTCATCTGAGGATATTCAATGGAATACGGGTCGATTCTACGACGTCAGAATAGGCAAGATTCAAGGAAAAAATACGGCATTAACCTGTAGTGATTTTGAGCTACTCCCCAAATATGGTCGCAAGAAAATGGTGAGTATGTTTAAGTATGCTGATGATATTTTCACCATCAAAACCAAATCCATTGTCTTGGATAATTACAACTGGGGTTTTGACAAGCAAGCGGTACTCTTTTTTAAAGCCGATCAAATTCGCTTAGATCAGATTCAAGCTAATATTTTCCGCGATAAGACCCCAACCTTTAACATGAGTATCAAACCGTTGTTTAGCAAAAAACTACGCGAAATTCCCTTTACCTTAGCTGTTCAAAAAGTGCAAATCGCGAATTCTACCTTGGAATATGAAGAATACGATGCCAAGGCAGTTGCTCCAGGTAAATTGACCTTTGGTAGTTTTAATGCCACCATCCAAAACGTCTATAGCGGTTATCAACAAACCCAATTGCCTACCACGACAATTGCTGTGGATGCGCGTTTTATGAATGCGGCACCACTGCATGTCGATTGGTCATTCAATATTTTAAACCGAAACGATGCTTTTCACATTAGCGGAACCATACAAAACTTTCCTGCTACGGCTATGCAACCGTTTTTGCAACCCTATGTCAAAGCCTCTACGGAAGGAAACTTAGATTTAGTCAAGTTTAATTTTTCTGGAAATAACAAAGTTGCTACAGGAACTTTTGCCATGAATTACCATGATTTAAAAGTAAATTTATATCGTAAAAATGGCGAGAAGAAGAGAAAAATACTCTCCAAAGTCGGCAATTGGTTTATTCACAAAAATTCTGCAGGCGAACTCAAACAAGTTGAGATAAAAAAGGTAAATCGAATAGAAGAGAAGTCTTTTTTCAATTACCTTTGGCTATGTATTTTACAAGGTCTAAAACAAACCATTTTATAACACACGCACCTATGAAAACAGTTTTTATCACAGGAGCTTCTTCAGGAATTGGACAAGCGACAGCCAAAGCATTAGCACCCAATCACCGTTTAATCCTGTGTGGAAGAAGAAAAGAGCGCTTAGAAGCCTTAGCACAAGAGCTTCAAGCAACAACAGAAACCCACATCCTAACCTTTGATGTTCGCAATAAAACAGAAGTATTTCAAGCGGTAGATCGCTTGCCTGATACGTGGAAAAAAATCGATATTCTAATTAATAATGCAGGAAATGCACATGGCTTATCTTCTTTTCAAGACGCAGCATTAGAAGATTTAGAAGCGATGATCGACATCAATGTAAAAGGATTAATCTATGTTACTAAAGCCGTTTTACCCTTACTATTAGCACACAATGAAGGGGGGCATATTGTCAATCTTTCTTCCATTGCTGGTAAAGAAACCTATGCCAATGGTGCAGTATACTGTGCATCCAAAGCAGCGGTTGAATCGATTTCAGCTGGTTTGCGTATCGATCTAAATGCAAGGGGAATCAAAGTGACCAATGTAGCGCCTGGCGCAGTAGAAACAGAATTCTCTGTCATTCGCTTCAAAGGAGACCAATCAAAAGCAGATCAGGTATATAAAGGATATCAACCCTTACACCCAGAAGACATTGCACAGGCAATCGCCTATGCAGTGAATCAACCCGAACACGTGCAACTTGCTGATATGACCATCTTCCCAAAAGCCCAAGCTAGCGGAACAACTTTCAACAGAAAGTCAGAATAGTGTAAACCGCGTTAAATAAAGCATTTTATGAAACACTTCTATGCAATTAGTCTGTTTATTGGACTTCATTGCGCCTTTAGTTTATCTCTTCAAGCTCGTGAAACAAAGATAACTTGGAAAGACAATCTAATCCCCCTAATGGGAACCGTGTCAGATACAGTCTTTATCGACTTAAAAAACGATCCAGACTTTAAATTTGTCACTAATTTACGCTGGTTTCAAGATCCTGAACTTGCCCTTTTTGGGATCAAAACAAATACAGGTAGTCTGTATATTGAGCCACTATTTCACCAAATCGAATCATTTGTTGACAATATTTCGATCGTGACTTTCGAAGATTTTCAAGGAGCAATTAACGATAAAGGAGAAATCGTCATCCCTTACATATACGAAGAGCTACAAACTAGTAGCGAAGAACGCATAGCCTTTTATGAAGGCGGTTTATGGGGGTTCTTTTCTACCTCAGGGGATAAAGTCATTCCTGCTACCTATGAATTTGTAGGTAATTTTTCGGAAGGATTAGCCTTAGCTTCTAAAGATAATTTATTTGGTTACATCAATAAACAAGGAAAGGTAATTATTCCCTTCCAATATGAATATGCCAGTAACTTTGAAAATGGTCAAGCCCAAGTTGAAGTAAAATTTCGCGCTTTTACCATTAATAAAAAAGGAATGAAAATTAGTGATTAGTGAATGGTGAGTGGTGAATGGTGAATGGTGAATGGTGAGCGCGCGCACCCTAATGAATAAAATAGGAAATGGGAGAAGGGAAATTAGAGCAGAGTATACAATACTCCTTTCTCATTTCTCTCCTCCCATTTCCATTAACAACTAACCAAAACATTCGTCTGTTTATAGTCCATCAAACTTTATTCCCAGTGTAAACCATCTACCGGGCATAGGTACTGCTCCTGCTTCGATATAGGTTGTGTCAAATATATTCTGAGCATCTATATAAAATTTCACCTTTTCCAAGGCATAATTTAGACGAATATCTGTAATCCAATAACTTTTATACGTCAATCGTTCATTGAAGCGATTGGCTACGGTTACACTAAATGCATCCTTGGTATAGTTTACCGTCCCCACCACTTGATGCTTTAGACTTTCCAAGGAATATTTAGATAGCATTCCTCCCGCTTTATTTTCAATCGTCGGTGATAAATAGGTATACGACAGTCCTAAATTCCAAAGCGAAGTATCCGTTCCAAGGCGATAGCGAATGGCGGTATTCATTCCTTTTGTTTTATTTTTTGACGCATTATAGGGTTGATAAGGCTGATTAGTATCCTCTCGAATCCAATCGACAAAATCATCAATATCGCGATAAAAAACAAAAGCTTCCGCTTGGAATCTGTTCTTTCTATATTTTCCTCCTACCTCTACTTGATAAGCCTTTTCAGGCGTTAGGTCCGGATTTCCGATATTACCTGGGCGTTGATCCAAATAAAGATCTGTAAAAGACGGTATTCTACTTGCCGTTCCTGCATTGAACGTAGCTTGCCAGTGCGAATTGAAATTATAGCTCGCATCAATACCTGGAAACACTTCCCAGCCATATTGCGTATTATAGTTGACATAGGCTCCTAGATTCACATCTAATTTCTCAAACCATTCGCGTTGAAAAGCAGCAAAAAAACCATAATTGCTCTTGCTGTGATCACCAATATTGGTGGAATTTATTTCTTCATAGCGCATTTCCCCACCAAAGGTATATTTTCCGTAATCTGCACGATACTCTCCGTTGAGATTGGAAGTAATTCCATGCGTGTAATGTCTACTTCTAGCTACATCCAATTTATTGCGGAAATAGCGATAATCATCAAAATTATAACGGTAGGCCAAACTTGGCATTAAAGTAAATCGATCAGATAGATAATGGCGTGAACTAAGATTAAACAGTGTTGTACTTACAATTTCTTGTGATTCCTTATCCCCTGGTGCGGCATAAAAGCCATTAGCCCCAAAAGAACTAGTCGCATGACCTGCCAAAATCATCACTGTATTGTTTTCATTGGGTACGATATTCCCCTGATAAAACACCTTGTTGTTGTGATAGGCTGTATTATAGCGATATCCATTTCCCGAATCATGACTTCCAAACAACAGGTGATTATCCTTAGCACGAACCAAGGTACCTCCCAATTGAATACCGCGGTTATTATAGGTTTCCCCATGGTCATCCTCTTTGTCCTTTTTAAAACTCGTACCACCATACACAGCAGCAAATACACCATCCTTTTTTGGGTTTTTCGTCACAATATTAACAACTCCTGTCAAACTGTTAATTCCATACAGTCGAGCAGAAGGCCCACGAACAATTTCTATGCGTTCTACCGCTTCTAACGGAATGGGAATATTCAAAGAATTGTGTCCCGTTTGGGGATCCGAAATTTTCTGCCCATTTAACAACAGTATATTTTGTTCAAAACTTCCTCCGTCAATACTCAAATCCGCTTGTGTTCCATTAGGTCCGCGTTGTCTCAAATCAACACCTGCCACAAAACTCAACAATTCGTGAACAGAACTCACAGGTAATTGTTTAATTTGGTCTTGTCCAACAATCGTGATATTTCGATTTTTTAACGTACTAGGAAGTTGTAAACGTTGATTGTAGATTACAATTTCATCCATTTCATCGTCAACAGTGGTACTACTTTTTTCTTGCGCTTGTCCTGTCACAGATAAAAAGCTACAAAACAAGAAGGTTGCATAAAATTTTCGCTTCATAAAATAATCGGGATACTTCATTCGTTTTTCATTTGTATGATGCAAAAGTATAAGAGCGCTATCTCCCTGTTCTAGTCCAGTTTAAATATAGCAACTCCTCCGGTTTTTTTATTCCAAAAATTTTAACTTATTCTCCTCATTTTATGAGTTATACAAAAAAATCAAATACACTATCCGCTTTCCATATTAATTATTTTCATTATTTTTGACATATAAAATTGCTATATGATAAAAAAGATGCTACTCCCAGCAGTATTGTTAACCTGTGCGCTCTCCTCATGCAACGAGAAAAGCAAACAGGCCATGCGAGTCATTTACGGTGAAAACCCTGAAGTAGAAGCCCTGCTCGAAGTTCCTGATATTCAATTTGATTCCTTGCAAACAAGTGAGCTCAAAGAAGATGTGCGATTGTTTTACAAGACTAACAACTACCATTTGGGTTGGTTTAATGAACTAAATAGACAACAGCTCTTGGAAAGTCTACAGGAACTTAAATTAGATGGAATTAAAGTTGCAACCAAAGATTTACATCAACTTGTCGATTTAGATGCCACCTATGATAAGCTTGAAGAAGGTGAAAAAATTCAAGCGGATTTTCTATTTTCTACGATGTATGTCAATACCTTAAACAATCTATACAATGGAAGTGTAAAGGCGAAGCGAATCTATGGCGATTGGGAAATCACGCCAAAACCGCTCAATACAAGTGCAACCTTACTCTTGGCATTAGAACACAAAAACATTACGCTAACGTATGACAGTATTCGAACTAAACAGCCCGTTTACACCCAGTTAAGAAACAAGCTATCGTCCTATTATGCCTTAGAAAAGGACAGTCTAAAACCCTTTAAGCAAGCGAAAATAAACGATACCATTCCCGAGCTCATTGCCCTTAAAAAACACTTGATCTTTTTAAATCAATTGGCAGATAGTATCGAATCCAATGCGATTTATACCAAAACCATAGCCCAATCGATCAAGGCATTTCAACAAAAGAAAAAATTAAATGCCACAGGGTATTCGGATACCAAAACCATTGCAGCCATCTTGCAAGATGAAAATACACTAAAAGAAAAGCTTATTGTCAATTTAGAACGTTGGAGATGGTTTCCACGCGAGTTTTCAGACAATTATATTTTAGTGAATATCCCTGCTTTTAGTTTAGTTTCTGTATCCAAACAAGATACGATTCAGCAACACAAAGTGGTGGTCGGAACGACGGCTCGAAAAACGCCAATCTTAAGTTCAACCTTAACCACCGTTGTACTCAACCCGACTTGGACGGTGCCTCCAACAATTAAGAAAAATGACCTTGTGCCCAAAGCAAGTAATGATCTCTCTTATTTTTCGAGGCTTAATTTTACGATTTACGACAGTCAAGGAAAGGTGGTAAGCCCTGAGAATTGGGATGCGAGCAAAGGAACTTCCTATCGCTATGTCCAAAAAGGAGGACCTGGTAATACTTTAGGTCGTGTGAAATTTATGTTTACCAATAACCACGCCGTTTACTTACACGATACACCAAGTCAATGGGGATTTGCTCGTAATGATCGAAACTTAAGCTCAGGTTGTGTTCGCGTTCAAGATCCTTTTGATTTAACCGCTTATATTTTTGCTCAAGCAGAAAAGAACCTCAGCAAAGAAGACGTAGAAAAAATCATTGAATCAAAAGAAACCAAAAGTGTTTCTGTAAGCAATAACCCCATTGATGTACACTTGTTGTATTGGACCGTACAAATTGATGCTCACGGAGCCTTTACATACTTCAAAGACATTTATAAATACGATGAAGATCTCTATAAGCGCCTAAGCAAATAAGGTCTCCATAGGCTATAAAAAAGCCAGTAATTACAACTAATTACTGGCTTTTTATGTTTTTCTACTTGTAAGGAAATGGACACAATATTACACTTTATTGAGGTGAACTATTCCGCAAAAGTAAACGTTGCAGACGTAGCTACGGAACCGCGCTTCCCTCTTTCACTTTCTTCCTCTTCAAAACTCAAAAAGGCTTCTACTTTCCCCTGGTGAACGTCGATGACTTGACTCACGGTAAATCCATCTGCTTCAATCCAACTCAGAAAAAAGACATGGTCGTTGATGCGTTTATAGCTGACTGTTTCCTCTCCTTCTGCAACTTCCCCCTCTTTGGTTACCGTTTTCCAATGCAAACGGTTTTCAGACTCATAGGTCATATAGGCCGTAAAATCAGGATAGGTTAAAATTCCTTTCTTGCCAATTAAGGTTACAGGCGCAAAGGATGATTCTTCTACTTCTGTTGTTGGAATACTTGTTGACTCTTGTTTCTGTGAACAAGAGAGTATCCCCATGGCTACCATGGCGAGTACTACCCCTTTTTTCATCATACTCTTTCGAATTAAAAAATAAATTATTTAGACTGTTTCTATTCAAAAGTACAACATAATCACTTTTTTCATTTCTTTTTTTATCCTTTATCAAAAAAAATGCCTGTCAAGTATAACTTTTGACAGGCATTTTTTTCTATTACTCCTAGGAGTTTAGATCAAATATCTTGATTTCTTTAAGTAATCTTGTTGAGAAGAATAGATAAACAAACACGACTCATCCTTGATTAATTCGATTAATTCTCTATTTACTTCATTGGGAACAGCAGGACATCCGTAGCTTCTCCCTAATCTACCTTGTTTTACAGCCAAAGAAGGTGAAGCATAGTCAGCGCCATGTACTACAATAGCACGCGTTCTGGCGTTGTCATTGATTCCTTTTTCCAAACCATCCAAACGCAGTGAAAATCCATTACTTCCTTGGTAGGTTTCACCTGTTTTATAAAATCCCAAACTACTCATATGGGAATTGATGCGATTTGAAAAAGCCGTGGCAAATTCATCTCCTGTTCGTTTTCCGTGGGCAACTACGGATTCCAAAACAATAGCATTTTCCTCCATATCAATCACCCATAGTCGTTTTTGTGTAGATGAAACGCTAAAATCTACAATGGTCAATTTGTTGTTTTTTAACAAACCTTCTTCTTCCATCTTATAGTAGCCTTTCAAAGCCATGGTAAATACTTTCTCTGAAGGAGAATCAAACTCATTCAAATCCAAGGTCTGGTAAAGTGTATTTGCTTTCAAAGCAAATTGCTCCTCAGCCGTTAATTCTACTTTCTCTATATGTTCGACTTCTTGAACGTCTTCTGTTTTATCTGCTATATCAATATCCAACTGAAGGGATGAAATCTCAAATTGTATTGAATTTTTTGCAATACCTGCACCAACTAATACCAAAGCTGCTGAAGCTACTATCCACTGCTTATAATTCATGATTCAGTTTTTCTAAAAGGGGTTATTTATAATTACGAAGTCGTAAAAATAAAAAAATATTCTTACCAAACAAATGATTATCACACAACTAAGTAAATAATTGTGTTTTTTTTAATGAAATCCTTCAATTTAAGAAAATAAACTTTTCAAATAATCACAATAGGTCACACTGCAAAAGGAGTACAGTCCCCATACTTTTTCAATAAAATAAAATGCAGGAATCTACACTTGAACCCTAGGTGTTCAAAATACAATCTGTAAATTTGTCTTTAGAATAGAATCAAACCACTAAAAAAAACAACTATGAATAAAAAAGTAATTTTAATGATACTCGATGGCTGGGGGAAAACACAAGACCCTAAAGTTTCGGCCATTGAACAAGCGCATACGCCTTTCATTGACAGCTTGTACACGCAATATCCCAATACCTATGTATTAACGGATGGATTAAATGTAGGACTACCAGAAGGACAGATGGGGAATTCGGAAGTAGGCCACATGAACTTGGGTGCAGGTCGAATTGTCTACCAAGATTTAGTCAAAATCAATATGGCAGTTGAACATAAAACGATTGCTCAAGAACCTGAATTACAAGCTGCTTTTGCCTATGCCAAAGCAAATAATAAAAAAGTTCACTTCTTAGGCTTATTGTCTGATGGTGGTGTACACTCACACGAAAAACACCTATATGGATTAGTAGAAGCTGCAGTAGATTACGGCTTACAAGATCTATTTATTCACGCCTTTACCGATGGACGCGATGTTGACCCGAAATCGGGAGTCAAACACGTGGCTAAATTGACAGAGCACTTGGCGTATTCTCCTGCTAAACTAGCGTCTATTATTGGTCGATACTATGCAATGGATCGCGATAAACGCTGGGAACGCATTGCCAAAGCCTATCATCTCTTAGTGGAAGGAAAGGGAATTCACGCCACAGATGCTGTGAAGAGTATAGAAGCAAGCTATGCCAATGATATTACGGATGAGTTTATCGAACCAATAGTAATGGTTGACCATAACAATCATCCCGTTGGAAACATTGAAGCAGATGACGTGGTTATTTTCTTCAACTTCCGCACCGATCGCGGTCGAGAGTTAACACAAGTACTATCACAAGACAATTACCCTGAACACCATATGAAAGCCTTGCCGTTGTATTTTGTTACCCTGACGAACTACGACGATACATTTAGAAATGTACACGTGGTATACGACAAGGAAAATTTACACCAAACCCTAGGAGAAATCATTTCAAAAAATGGCAAGAAGCAAATTCGAATTGCAGAAACTGAAAAATATCCACACGTAACCTTCTTCTTTTCAGGAGGGAGAGAATTGCCTTTTGAAGGAGAACAACGCATTTTATGTCCTTCTCCCAAAGTAGCAACCTACGATTTACAACCAGAAATGAGTGCTTTTGATTTAAAAGATGCTTTAATTCCTGAATTGCAAAAAGGAGAAGTTGATTTCGTGTGTTTAAACTTTGCCAATGGCGATATGGTTGGGCATACAGGCGTAATGGAAGCGGCAATCAAAGCCTGTGAAGCGGTTGATCAATGCGTCAAAGAAGTGATTGAAGCTGCTTTGGCCAATGACTATACTACCATTGTACTAGCAGACCACGGAAACTGTGAAACCATGATCAATGAGGACGGTACGCCGAATACGGCACATACCACAAATCCAGTGCCGATTATTTTAGTTGACAAAGACATTAAAACCATCAACCACGGAATTTTAGGTGATCTTGCTCCAACAATTCTAAAATTGATGGGCTTGCCACAACCTGAAGAGATGACAAGACATTCGTTGGTATAAACAAGTCTTTCCTATAGACACACAATGGACACAGTATGTTCCCATTGTACTGACACTAAAACGATAAAATAAAGGTTGTCCGAAAAAGACAGCCTTTTTTTTCTATATTCGTATACTTACTAACCGTCTAAAAGACAAACCATGGCAAAATCACTCACGCTTTTATCCTTACTTCTTTTGTGTACCTCTTGTATACAAATTGCTGGACTTACCAGCGATTATAAAAAATTAGATCCAGCAGCTCACTCCCATATCAGTACCTATGAAGTTGGAAAAGACACCCTTCCCAATCATTTTTATACCATCACAGGAGAACAAATTCGCCAACAATTTGAACAACAAGAAAAGGTGTTAGTGTATCTATTTGCCAATGGTTGTAGTGGACCTACCTGTTATCCCTTAGCCACGTTCAAACGATGGGCAGACGAAAATGGATATAAGATCTATTTTGTCGCTACGAGTTATAATAATCTGGGAGCTACCTATATTCAACAGCTGAATATGCCTTTGTATATTGTCAACCACAAAGCCTATAACTCCAATATGTATGGAAAATACAACAAGCGTTTCCGCCTCGATTTACTTCAAAATGAAGCAGATGTACAAGCGCTTGTCAAAGGCAACTATTCCGATCTCTTCGCTTTTGAAAATGGCAAGCTCACCCAACATACCCGTGACTTGTTACAACTAGAACCTAAATTCATCCAACCGTAACGAGGTAAAGGTTTTTTTCGTTCTGTTTTTATTGCTTTTTCTTATGTCAGTATTGCTTTATACAATGCAAATTCTTAGTATAAACAAGTCTCTCTACCTACCTTTACTTTAAACAAAAACAAAGAGATTTATGAAAATACTCGACCTCAAATTAGAAGCAAATAACTTAGATACAATCCTCGAATTTTACAGCGAAACCCTAGGGTTAAAAATTTTGGAACAAACGCCAACAGCACTTCGTTTTCAAGCAGGTGATACCCAGCTGACTTTTATTGCTAAATCGACAACTAAGGCACAATATCACTTTGCCTTCAATATTGCAACCAATCACTTAGCTCAAGCCATCGAATGGGCACAAGCCACCGGTCTTGTATTACTTCCTTCACCTAAAGACGAAACCATTACCTATTTTGACACCTGGAAAGCCCAATCGATTTACTTCTGGGACAAGAATGGAAACTTATTGGAGTTTATTGCACGAGAAGATACGCAGATCCAAAAAGAAGCTCCCTTTACTCCAAAAGAGATGTTGAATATCAGCGAAATTGGATTGATTACGAAAAAACCAATTGCTACGGGAGAAGCGATTCAACAACAAATAGGAGTTGATTTCTTTTCCAAAGCCACACCTTTAGCTGAATTTTGTGCATTAGGAGATGATGATGGTTTGTTAATCCTCGTTACCCCAAATAGAACATGGTATCCTACGGATATTTTGGCCCAACGAAGCCCGGCTACCATCCAAGTAGAAGTGGAAGGACAACTGCATACGATTGAAACCTTAGATTGGGAGTAATCCAAAGATTTTGTTCCTCAAGAAGATAGAAATCGCGTATTTCTACAAAATCACTTTTTTTTGATTTTTTTGATTCGGTGGAATAGCGTAATTTTGTAGCTCTTAAATCAATAAAGTATGATCATTCCAAAAACTCTAGAACAAATTGAGTTGATGAGACAAAGTGCCCTATTAGTTTCTAAAACACTAGGGATGCTTGCAACAGAGCTAAAGCCAGGAGTAACGACTTTAGAATTAGACAGAAAAGCAGAAGAATTCATCAGAGATCACGGTGCAGTACCGGGATTTAAAGGACTATACGGATGCCCTTCAAGCATCTTAACCAGTGTGAACGAGCAAATTGTTCACGGATTACCTACAGACAAACCCATCGTAGAAGGCGATATCGTTTCGATTGACTGTGGTACGGTTATGAATGGATACTACGGGGATCATGCTTATACCTTTGAGGTAGGTGAAGTGGCTCCAGAAACTAAGCGTTTATTGCAAATCACCAAAGAATCACTATACGTAGGAATCCGCGAATTCAAATTAGGGAACCGCGTAGAGGATGTTGGAAGTGCTATTCAACGTTACTGTGAAAAAGAAGGCTATACCGTTGTTCGCGAATTAGTTGGACACGGATTAGGAACAAAAATGCACGAAGCTCCTGAGATGCCAAATTATGGTAAACCAGGTAGAGGAAAGAAATTCGTTGAAGGCATGGTGGTTGCTATCGAACCGATGATTAATCTAGGAACGAGAAACATCAAACAATTAAATGACGGATGGACAATCGTTACCCGCGATGGAAAACCTTCCGCTCACTTTGAGCACGATGTAGCTTTAGTAAACGGCAAGCCCGAGTTACTTTCTACCTTCCAATACATTTACCAAGCTTTGGGAATCCAAAGCAACGAAGAAGATGAGTTTAGAGCTAATCCTTTAGTTTTATAATTCACCCTCCCGAATGAAAAAACTTTTTAAAACAATACTGAACATTATACCTCGACCGATTTTAATTCGGTTGAGTTATGTTGTTCGACCGCTTTTTGCATGCTACCTCAAAGGCGATCGCTATACTGATCCTATTGACGGGAAGAGTTTTAAGAGTTTTTTACCTTACGGCTATGCAACACAGCGAAATAATGTATTATCCCCCAGCACCTTGTCTTTAGAAAGACATCGATTGTTGTGGTTGTACTTACAACGCGAAACTGATTTTTTCACTGCTCCACATCGCGTCTTACATTTTGCTCCAGAACAAGCCTTTTACAAACGCTTTAAAAAGCAAACAAACTTAACCTATACCACTACTGATTTAGAATCGCCTTTAGCGGACGTCAAAGCAGATATCTGCAACTTGCCTTTTGCTGACCATTCCTTTGATATCATTTTGTGTAACCACGTTTTGGAACACATTCCCGACGATACCAAAGCGATGCAAGAACTTTACCGGATTCTAAAACCTGGAGGCATGGGTATTTTTCAGGTTCCACAAGACTTGAAACGCCCAGCGACCTTTCAAGATGACAGCATTACCGATCCAAAAGAACGCACCTTAATTTTTGGTCAGTATGATCATGTTCGCGTATATGGTTTGGACTACTTTGACAAATTACGTCAAATTGGTTTTACTGTTATTGAAGAAGATTACACCCAAAAGCTTTCTCCTGAAGAAATAGACCGTTATTGCTTGGCAGCAGGTGAAATTATCCCGGTTTGTTTCAAAGCAAACTAGTCCTTCCTTTCTCATTCTATCCGTTTTGCGTATCTTCGTACAACTATATTTTAGTTTACGTAAATAGCTATGATCACGACCGTACTTTTTGACATGGATGGCGTTCTAATTGACTCCGAAAAATTTTGGCAACAAGCAGAAAGAGAGGTTTTTACTTCCGTAGGTTGTCAATGGAGTGAGGAAATCGCCCATCAAACTACAGGACAAACCACTCGAGCCGTTACAGAACTTTGGTTTCAACTATTTCCTTGGGAAGGCAAAACCCTAGAAGAAGTAGAACAAGCAGTTGTGGATCGCGTGGATGAATTAATCCGCCAAGATGGAGAAATCAAACAAGGCGTCTATGACACCTTGCGCTTTTTACAAGCCGAAGGAATTAAAATTGGATTAGCTACAAACTCCACTCCTTCACTGATTCAGACCGTATTAGCGCGATTGGAAATTGCTTCTTTCTTTCAAACCACCGTATCTGCATTAGATGTTCCTCAGGGAAAACCTGCACCCGATGTCTATCTGAAAGCTGCGGAAAACCTGCAAAGTAAACCCGAACACTGTTTGGTTATCGAAGATTCTTTTACAGGAGCAACGGCAGGTAAACGCGCGGGAATGATCGTCTTTGCTGTACCAGAAGCGCTATTTTACAACGATCCTAAATTTGATTTAGCCGATAGAAAACTAGTTAATTTAGAAGAATTTAAAGAAAATTTCTTAGCTTTAAGTCATGTAACCCCTTAATCCTGTATCGCTCATGCTACACAAGAATTGGCTCTTCCTTTTATTTTTTTGCACCGCTTTTAGCTACGGCCAGAAAACACAAGATTTTACAGCTAATTACATTAAGATGGCTGCCTTTAGCAAAAACGATCTTGCAGAAGTTCCTTTTTTCCCTTTGAACGAAAGCTTCTCTATCGAATTTGACGATTTATATGGCGATGAGGGAAATTATTACTATCGCGTTCAGGCCTATAATTACGATTGGACACCTTCTCAATTGCGACCAATTGAATACATACAGGGCATGGATAATCAGCGTATTCAACAATATAGCAATTCGTTCAATACGCTACAAATGTACACCCATTATAGACTAACCCTTCCCAACTCGGTCTATCGTATTACTAAAAGTGGCAATTACATCTTAGAAATTTACGATGAAGACAACCAAGTAGTCATCCGACGTAAATTTGTACTCTATGAAAATACAGTTGGCGTAGGGGCTCAGATAAAACGCATGCGCGATCTTACCTATACGGATACGAAACAAACCATGGAACTCACCATCAAATTGGGAGACCAAACGTATCAAAATCCAACCACCAATATCAAGATAGCGCTATTTCAAAATGGTCGTTGGGATTCTTATGTCACTAAAATTCCCCCTCAATACACCATTGGTACTGATTTGATTTACAAGTATGACCAAGAAACCAGTTTTTGGGGCGCCAATCAATTTCGCTACTTTGACAATAGCGATTTGAAACAAACCAATAATATGATTTTTTTCAATGGTAGAGAAAACGATATGTATCGCACAAATCTCTATCCAATTACGGGTTGGTTGGACAAGAAATACTCCTATTATCCCGATATCAACGGATCGTTTAAAGTGCGTAATATGTATGGAAAAAATGCGAGTATAGAAGCAGAATACAGCTGGGTTTACTTCGTATTTCAGCCGATGTCCGATGACAAAGATCTCTCCTATTTCATCACAGGGATGTTCAACAATTATGAGTTAACACCCGAACATTTGTTGGAATACAACGCTGAAACGGATCGTTATGAAAAGGCGATTCTCATTAAACAAGGCTTTACCAACTACAATATTACAGCAGTTAAAAAGGGCAAAGTCAGTACGGCTAACAATCCTGATGGCAATCATGCCTTAACGACAAATAAATATCAAGTTTTAGTATATTATAGAGGAGCAACCGATTTATACGATCGCGTGATTGGTTTTGCAGAAGCGAACGCTGAACAAATAACCTATTAAAAACAAAAAGCTAACAGTATGGTATCAAAGCAAACCAAAGGAGTACAGGTAACCGTAGAAACACTATATGAAGGTTTTTTTCAACGAAGCAATAGCATGCAATTTGCCTTTAGTTATGAAATTACCATCGAAAATCACAGTGATTCGACCATTCAGATCCACTCGCGTCATTGGGAAATATACGATTCCCTACAAGCGAAAGAAATAGTAGAAGGATTAGGTGTAGTTGGCGAACAACCCTTTATCTTGCCCAATGAAAAATACACCTATAGCAGTGGTTGTGTATTAACCTCAACCTCAGGTGCTATGCAGGGATATTACAACGTAATTCGCACGGAAGACCAACAGATGATTACCGTCGAAATTCCCTTTTTCAAACTCGTAGCTCCATTTATTTTAAACTAGTTACTTTAAGTTAAACTAGTGAATGATAACCTGTAATTCGAGTAAAATTAATTACCTTTGTATTTATATTTTTTAATAAACCCGAAAAAAAGTACATTATGTCAAAAGGATTCTACAAAGTTCCAAGTGCTATCAATGAGCCTGTAAAATCATATGCGCCAGGAACGCAAGAGAGAGAATTGACTTTGAACTCTTTCAAAGAGCAATATAGCCAATTAGTTGATATTCCATTATACATTGGTGGAGAGGAAATCAGAACTGGAAATACAAAAGATTTATTCCCTCCTTTCGATCATAAACATAAATTAGGTGTTTACCACCAAGCAGACAAAGCGTTAGTTGAAAAAGCGATTTCAACGGCATTAGAAGCAAAAAAGAAATGGGCTGTAATGCCTTGGGAGCATAGAGCTGCTATTTTCTTAAAAGCTGCTGAATTATTAGCAGGTCCTTACCGTGCTAAAATCAACGCTGCTACAATGATCGCTCAAGCAAAAACACTACACCAAGCGGAGATTGATGCTGCTTGTGAGTTTATCGATTTCTTGAGATTCAATGTGGAATACATGACACAAATCTATTCAGAGCAACCTTTATCTGTGGATGGCGTTTGGAATAGATTAGAGCACAGACCTTTAGAAGGTTTCGTTTATGCAATTACACCTTTCAACTTTACAGCTATCTCTGGAAACTTACCGTCTTCAGTAGCTATGATGGGGAACGTAGTAGTTTGGAAACCATCTGCAACGCAAATTTACTCGGCTAGAGTAATCGTAGAAGTATTTAAATTAGCTGGTTTACCTGATGGTGTAATCAACGTAGTATACGGTGATTCTGCTATGATTACAGATACACTTTTAGCTAGTCCTGATTTCGCTGGTATCCACTTTACAGGATCAACAGGTGTTTTCAATAGCATGTGGACAAAAATCGGACAAAACATCAACAACTATAAAACCTACCCTAGAATCGTTGGGGAAACAGGAGGAAAAGATTATGTGTTAGCACATCCATCTTCTTGTCCAAAAGAGGTGGCAGTAGCTTTAACTAGAGGGGCTTTCGAATACCAAGGACAAAAATGTTCAGCTGCTTCAAGAGCGTATATTCCTGCTTCTTTATGGTCTCAAGTAAAAGACTATATGGCTGCTGACTTAGCGTCAATCAAAATGGGTTCTCCTGAAGATCCATCAAACTTCGTTTCTTCTGTTATTTCTGAAGGTTCTTTTGACAAATTGGCAAAAGCAATCGAAGCGGCTAAAGCAGCACCAGATGCAGAAGTAGTATTGGGTGGAAAATACGATAAATCAGTAGGGTACTTTGTAGAACCAACGGTTATCTTAACTTCAAATCCAAAATACGATACCATGCAAACGGAACTATTCGGTCCTGTATTAACGATTTATGTATACGAAGATTCTAAATGGTCTGAAACATTAAAATTAGTAGATGAGACTTCAGCTTATGCCTTAACTGGAGCAATCTTCTCTCAATGTCGTTACGCCATTGTAGAAGCTACTGAAGCTTTAGTTAACTCTGCTGGGAACTTCTACATCAATGACAAACCAACAGGTGCTGTTGTAGGTCAACAACCATTTGGTGGAGCAAGAGCTTCTGGTACAAACGACAAAGCAGGTTCTATCTTAAACCTATTGCGTTGGGTATCGCCAAGAACAATTAAAGAAACATTTGTTCCTGCAAAAGATTACAAATATCCTTTCTTAGGATAAACTATACATACAAAGGCGGTTCGTTTTACTAACCGCCTTTTTTATTCACAATTCAGTGCTTTTTATTGGGATTGCCCCCTCAAAATGAGAAGGCAATTAAGTAGAAATGACGTTTATATTTTGCTTTTATTCTTTTTCCACAGAAAAAGAACCTTTATATTTTTAAAGTGCTGGGTTATAATTATTAACAAATAGTATATAACTCATGTTTAAAAAATTACTTGAAAAGAAACAATTGGTGATCAACCCACCTGTTTTTACCACCTCCTTATTTTTAATAACCTTACTAATTGCGGTCTGTTTACTATTTCCCAGCAAAGTAGGTGATTGGTTTCACGTCGGTCAATTGGCGGTCACAGAAAATTTTGGATGGTTTTTTATCCTTACGGTCAATATCATTCTCATCTTTGCCCTCTTTTTAGCTTTTGGCAAATACGGCAATATCCGTCTTGGTGGAGATGATGCCGAACCCGAATTCTCTAAACCTTCTTGGTTTGCCATGCTCTTTAGTACAGGTATGGGAATCGGAATCATGTTCTTTAGTATTGGAGAACCTGTTTCCCATTTTTTCAATCCACCGCGACCTACAGATAACGATATTGATGCTGCTATCCAAGCCATGGAATTTACCAGCTTACACTGGGGACTGCATGCATGGGCTATTTATGCCATTGTGGGATTAGCTTTGGCATTCTTTAGTTTTAATCGCAAGCTTCCCATGACCTTTCGCTCCTTGCTATATCCTTTCTTAAAGGAAAAAATTCACGGTTGGTGGGGACACACCATCGATATCCTCTCTACACTAGCTACCGTATTCGGACTCTCTACTTCTTTGGGATTAGGAGTGACTCAAATTACAGCGGGATTAGAATACCTCTATGGTTGGGAGATTTCTCCCATGATGCAAGCAGGTATTATTATAGGAGTGATCAGTATCGCGACAATTTCTGTATTTTCAGGCTTGGATAAAGGAGTCAAACTATTGAGTAATGTCAACATGTATATGGCTTCTGGATTTATGCTTTTGATTTTCATCTTAGGCCCTACGCTATTTATTTTAAAGGGCTATGTGCAAAATACAGGTTCTTATTTAGCCAATTTCATTGATATCAGTACATGGAACGACACCTATAAAGGATCGGGATGGCAAAACATTTGGACCATCTTCTACTGGGCTTGGTGGATTGCTTGGTCTCCGTTCGTCGGTAGTTTTATTGCGCGAATTTCAAAAGGTAGAACAATCAAAGAATTTGTTCTAGGGGTGCTAATTGTACCAGGCTTAATTACCTTACTTTGGATGAATGTATTCGGAGGAAGCGCCTTACACACCATCCTAGAAGGCGATATGACCATGGTACTTGCAGTGAAAGAAGATATTTCTACGGCACTATTTGTGTTCTTAGAAAACTTCCCACTGACGAACTTCCTTTCTATTGTTGCCATTATCTTAATTTTTTCATTCTTTATTACCTCATCGGATTCCGGATCCTTAGTCATCGATAACATTACCTCAGGTAGTGAAGGCAATTCGCCCGTGTGGCAACGCGTCTTTTGGTCTTTTGCTCAAGGTTTTATTGCCATTGTTCTCCTTTGGGGTGGTGGATTAGATGCCTTGCAAACTGCCGTAATCATTACAGGCCTACCTTTTGCTGTCATCCTACTGCTCATGTGCTATAGCTTGCAAAAAGGACTGCAAGACGAACTAAATAAAAAGGCCAAACAGCTCAAGTCCAAAGAAGAAAAAAGCTACAAAGAAATTATTTCAGATCTAATTGAAGAACAGCAAAAATAACAACACATGGAAACAAACAAAGCACTCAATATACTCGTTGGCTTGGATCTATCTGAGATGGACCAATTCCTCATCCAATATGCCAATATACTCGATCACATTCTCAATGTAGCGCAAATCACCTTTATTCACAATTTGAAATTGGGTGAGCTTCCCAAAGAATTAATCCAAAAAGACCAACTCGAACTCATTCAAAAGAGGATTGTAAAAAGAGTTGAAGACCAAATAGCAGCAACAGAAATCACCTGTGCACATGAAATTTTAGTTACTGTAGAGAATTATTCAGAAATTGCCTTCTCTGCTGTAGCGAAGAAGAAGAACTACGATCTTCTAGTATTGGGAAACAAACAAAAACTAAGCGGAAATGGGGCTTTAGCTAATAAATTAGTTCGCATCTTGCCCTTTGCAACCCTACTTGTACCAGAAACCTTTCAAGTGCCAATCGAAACTGTTATTGATGCCATTGACTTCTCCCGCTATACAAACGCGATTATGCTTTGGGCTGATCGCTTTAAAAACAATTCCAAAGGGCAACGCATCAAACACTCTGCAGTGCATATTTCGAAATCCTATTGGAGCTATTTGCCTATGATGACAGAAAAAGAACTAGACAAAATCTCGTTGGAAGACATCAAAGAAAAAGAAGAAAAATGGAACAAACAATATCCACATTATACCGATATTGACATCATTCCTGCAAAAAATCAAAATATTTCAGCTGCGTTAATCACCTACGCCAAAAACAAAAAAGCCGATTTAATGATTTTGGGGGTAAAAGGTTCTACAGGAATCAAAGATATTATACTAGGAAGTGTGGCCAATCATTTATTACACCGACCAACAGATACATGTTTGTTATTCGTCAAACCACTTCGATGATAATGGAAATGGGAGATGGGAAATGAGTTAAACGGTTTATTTTGTTTCTTCCTTTGTAAGATAATACGCTTTACATAGCAGTATTTATTCAAAGAGCAAAGAACAAAGAACCATTTTGTGAGATTTGCACGGTTTGCACGGTGCACGGTTTGTGTAGTCTCTTCGTTTGTAAGATAATCGCATTTTACATAGCAGTATTGCTTCAAAGAGCAAAAGGCAAAGAGCAAAGAACAAAGAACCATTTTGTGAGATTCGCACGGTTTGTACGGTGCGCGGTTTGTTTAGTCTCTTCCTTTGTATGAACATACGCTTTACATAGCTAGTTTTTTTCAAAGAACAAAAGGCAAAGAGCAAAGAGCAAAGAGCAAAGAACAAAAGCCGAAAAACAAAAAAAGGTTCGATCTTCTTCCAAAGATCGAACCTTTTTTTATAGAATAAATTCACCCATCACCCATTTCTCATCACCCATCTCCATTTTATCCTTTATACTTCAACGGCAGATACACCACTTTTTTCGTTTCAAAGAATTCATCGTCAAAGATATTACTCAAGTCAAATTGAACTGCTTTGGGAAAATCTTGTAATTCTTCTGTTAGATCTCCTCCTTTTAAGTACAGAATTCCATTGTCAAATTCATGCACATTTTCCTTTTTGGTTTTGTGTCGAATCCACTTGACAAAATCAGGCATATTTGTTACCGCACGGCTTACAATAAAATCGAATTTTTCCTCTACGGTTTCTGCTCTTTTTTGCTCGGCGATCACATTTTGTATTCCCAAGGCTTGTACTACTTCATTGACCACGCGAATTTTCTTTGCAATGATATCAATCAAATAAAATTTCGTTTCTGGAAACATAATAGCCAATGGAATACCAGGAAAACCACCTCCCGTTCCAACATCCAGTACACTGCTACCGGGAACAAATTCCATCACCTTAGCAATCCCCAACGAATGTAAGACATGCTTCACATACAATTCGTGTATATCTTTTCTAGAAATAACGTTAATCTTCGCATTCCATTCGTTATACACCCCTTCCAATTGCTCAAATTGTGCGATCTGTTCTGGAGTTAAATTAGGGAAATATTTTAAAATTTCTTCCATTTCAAAAGTTTTGACAAAAATAGCTTTTTTTATTGGTAAATAAAGAGCCCTTAACTATAATATAGATTTATTATACTTACCTTTGATTGATACTATTTAAAAGAATGAATA
>JASLHL010000234.1 GCA_030152225.1 Flavobacterium sp.
CAGTACTTTTGCCCATAATTGTCTTTTTTCTTTATCTCCGTCAATCATTTCTTTCATCCAATAATCCGGAATACTTACCCCGTAAAATAAGTTTTGGATTGGATTTCCGATATTTTTAATGTTTAAAAACTCATCACAGTCTGGGTGATCAATATCTAAATAAGCTGCAAATGCACCGCGTCTTACTCCTCCTTGAGAAATCGTGTCCATCGCTGTATCAAAAAGCTTCATAAAGCTTACGGCCCCGCTACTTTTTCCATTGTCTGTTACCGCACTACCTCTTTCGCGTAAGCCTCCAAAATAACCTGAAGTACCTCCACCAATTTTGGTTTGCATGATTACTTCTCCCAATTTGTGTGTAATCCCTTCAATACTATCCGGAATATTCACGTTGAAACAAGAAATTGGCAAGCCACGCTCTGTTCCCATATTAGCCCAGATCGGTGAACTTAAACTCATCCAACCGCGTTCAATCATTTCCTGAAATGATTCTTTTAATTCAGGTTTGAATAAACGTTTTGCAGCTGCCGTTGTAATACGGTCAATTGCTCCTTCAACTGTTTCTCCCTTCAACAAATAGCCTCTATTTAGGATTTGCTCACTCTCTGAGTTCTTCCACCATAGCTTTTCTTGTAGGTTGTCATTCTCTTTTACTTCTAATGGTAATGCGAAATTGTTCATAGTGTTTTTTGTGCAATTAAAGGGGTTATTAGAATAAATCTTCAGCGGTTATACTCTTGTCGTGTTTCGTATAGTCTACGGGTCTTTTGGCGAAGAAATCGTCTAAGCTATTCGCAAATACTTCTTCTTCAAACCACGCCATCGGTTTATATTGCTCCTGGGTGATATTGTACACCTTTTTCAAGCCTATTTTTAACATACTTTCATCTACTCTAAACTTCATAAAGTTTAATAGATCGTGTTTGTTTACTGTTTCAATAGCGCCTGTCTCAAAAATCCAATCTAAGATCTTCGCTTCAATATCAATCGAGGTACGAACTACGTCGTTCACGTGGTTGATTAGCTCTTCATCAAAGAAATCAGGATATTCTTCACGGATGATGTTGATAATGTAGATCCCCGCATTGGCGTGAATTTGTTCATCAACAGAGGTCCAAGCAATGATATTACTTACGTTCTTCATTAATCCTTTGAATCTTGTAAAAGATAAGATGATGGCAAATTGACTAAACAAAGATACGTTTTCAATAAGCAAAGAAAAGAGAATCAAAGAAACGACGTATTTTTTTCTGTCTGTACTATTATTTGAATTTTCAAGAACAGAAGATAAATACTCCACGCGTTCTTTGATTACTGGAATGGTAAGCAAAGCTTCAAATTCGTCGTTGTAACCCAATACATCCAACAAGCGAGAGTAGGCTTCCGAATGTCTAAATTCGCATTCAGCAAAAGTAGCACCTAGACCATTAAATTCCGGTTTTGGAAAATGAAGAAATAGATTTCCCCAAAACGTTTTTACTGCTACCTCAATTTGTGCAATGGCTAATAAACTGTGTTTAATTGCCAATTGCTCTTCTTTGGATAAGTGCGAGTGGAAGTCTTGAGTATCTGCTGTGAAATCTACTTCACTATGTACCCAAAATGATTTGTTAATCGCTTCAGTAAATTGGTAAATACCTGGGTATTCAAATGGTTTATAGTTAACTCTTTTATCAAAAATAGACATAGCAATATATTTTTAAATTAATAACAGACGTAGTTTTCACAAAGGTAGTATAGACGTGACTTTCGATGTGAAAAGATCCCTCATTTTTTGCTTAACTCCCTTGCTTTTACCTTCTTAAGAAAACGCAAATAGACAAAAGAGAATAGTGCTAAGTTACTATTTAGAAGCTATGATGTCAACTTTATTTTAGATTAAGTTATCAAATATTGTTAATAACTTTTTTAGCCCTGTATTTCCCTTGATTCGTCGCAGATTGAGGCGAACAACGTTTGTTTGATTTGATTTTTTTTGTTAAGAAATCAAAGTTTTTCAAGTTGCAAAATTCAAAAACAAATGAAATAGTATTCAAAATAAAAAGAGCATCTATCAAGTGGAAGGATGCTCTTTTTTTTCATTATTTTGGTTTAGTTCAGTTGAGAAACGATTGTTCTCCACGTTTCTAATTCTGGAATTCCTGGTTTTCTTTTTCCAAAGAATTGAATGATAATTTCACCCATTTCATTGAATACTTCCACGGCTGTTACAATGCCATCTTCTGTTGGTTTTCGCACAATCCATGTTTGTGCTACTTTATCCATATCCAAGTGCATGTTGAAATCGGGATCTAAAATGTTGTACCAGTTTTGGTGCCACATTGTTTTGTTGATTTCTCCAGTGTGGATTTGAATATTTCCTCTGTTTCCAACAAAAGCCATGATCGGTGTTTTTTCTGCAGAAGCTTGCTCTAATAGCGTGATAATTGACTCTTTTGCAATAGGTTTTGCGTAGAATTCACTTGGCGCTAAGCGCAAGGCTTGTGTTCTTGTCACATTGTATTTTTTTAGCAAGCTAAAGAAGTTATGGGTGTCTTTTAGGCTTTCCCATTCTTGTCTAAATCCTTCTACATCAACTTCTTCGTCTAGACGCTCGTCCAGATTTTGGATGTAGGGTTCGGTTTTTCCTGTAAATTCTTGAACGTCGTCTTTGTATTTTTCAACTAAAGCATCGAATGCTTCCGCATTACTAATAGTCGTTAGGTAAATTTTGTGGATCGCTTCTCCGTCTTTACCGAAGAATTGTAAACTTTTGCGCACTGTATTTCCCGTTTCTTCCACTACGGCAAAAACGAATTTCCAGTGAGACAAGAAGATGCGTAAATCAATATCAGGGTTAACGAATAAACCTGCATGTGGATTAGAGAAATCCGGGTTGCTGTACACCCCTTTGCGTTCGTGTACACATTCATCATTACGCGTTAAGGCCATTACTTTCCCCAACGATTCAATTTCGCTTAGGATGGCAACCATTTCAGGACGCAATAACGTAGCGGTTTCTCCTAACGTGGTAGCAAGTAGTTCCATTTCGCTAGCGTTTAGTTCAGCAGCAGCGTTTCGAATGCGAAGACGAGGATTTTCTTCTTTTAATTTAGCCCAACGGTCTTTTAATGTTGTTATTTCGGTATTCATTTTGGTATACGTTTTAGACTCCAAAGATGATTAATGGAGCATTATTAACTGGGTTTTTAGTTACAATACACGGGAATTTGTACACCTGAGAAATGGTCTCTTGTGTTAATACATTTTCGGGCGTATCGTAGAGTACTTTTTCTCCTTTGTTAAGTAAAAGGATGCGGTCGGCATATTGGGCGGCGATATTCAAATCGTGGATCACCACAATAGCCGTATTACCTTGTTTGGTAAAATCTTTGATAAGATCGAGAATCTTGTGTTGATGTAAGACATCTAAATTATTGAGGGGTTCATCTAAAAACAACAATTTATTTTCGATCGAATTGTTGAGTTGAGATAAGACGCGCGCTAAGTGTACGCGTTGTTTTTCACCTCCTGATAGATGGTTGTATTCGCGATGTTGCAGCGGACACACATCAATGCATTCCATGCTGTGTTGAATCGCCTTTTTATCTTCTTCAGAAGGCGTGTGTTCAAAATAGGGATAACGTCCCATCATGACTACATCTTCAACCTGTAGCGGAATATCAGTATTAAATGATTGAGAGAATTTAGCTTTGTGTTTAGGCAATGTTTTCTTGCACCATTTTGGGTATTCACACTCTTTTAATAAGATGCGATTACCTGGTTGGTGTAGTTCATCAGCAAGTAAGCTCAAAAAAGTGGATTTCCCTGCACCATTTGGACCTAATACAGCAATAAATTCCCCATTATTACAACTAAAATCAATGTCGTTAATAAGGAATCTATCTTTGGCTTTAAAACTAACTTTTAGTGCTTCAATCATGTTACAGTGATTTTTTGAATTTAATTAAAATGGCAATAAAAACAGGAGCTCCCATGATGGCGGTTAAAATTCCAATTGGAACTTCTGTTGGCGGAACTAAGGTTCGACTAACTCCATCAGCTAGAAGCAATAGTATACCACCCGCAAGTATGGATAACGGAAGGATAAAATAGTAGTTGGACTTGAAGATTAAACGCAAAATATACGGTACAACCAAGCCAACAAATCCAATCGTTCCTGTAAAGGCAACGATGGTCCCAACCATTAACGCAGAAAATAGGATAATTCGCTTTTTAATGCGTTCTACTGTAATGCCCAAATGATTGGCGTCTCGCTCGCCTAACATCATGGCATTTAATGCTTTACCTAAATTTAATAAATAAAATAGGGATACGCCAATTACGACTGTTAAAATTCCTATTTTCGTCCAAGTGGCACCAGCTAAACTACCCAAAGTCCAAAATGTTAGGTTTCTCAATTCTTCATCGTTGGAGATGAACGTCAACAAACCCGTAATAGAACCCGATAGCGCTGTAATGGCAACTCCAGATAACAAGAGTATACTGATGTTGGTTTTTCCGCCAACTGTGGACATTTTATACACAAAACTCATCGTTAAGATCGCTCCAAAAAAGCTCATGATACTCAAAAGCGAATAGTGAAGAACCTCAGGGATGAAAGGTTTAATAAAAGCGCCTAAAACAATGGTTATTGAAGCAAATAATACGGATCCAGAGGTGATTCCAATCAAATCTGGTGAAGCCAAAGGGTTTTTAAACATCCCCTGTAACGCTGTACCAGATAAAGCCAAACCACCTCCTGCTAAAATAGCCATAATAATACGAGGTAATCGAACATGCGTAATAACATATTGATCACTGGGATTTACTTTCTCAGGATGAAAAAGTAAGTTTATAATGGTGTTTAGACTGCTATCCTCAAAGTTATACACTCCTAAAAAAATAGACACAATAGCAATACTCAATAAGACAATGCTTAAGGTGACTATGTAAAAAGAGAGTCTTTTCTGCATGTTCGTGTACTTATTCTGATAACTGTTGATTTAATTGGGTAACAGCTTGACCAATACGAGGAGTGAATCCAGTTAACAACAAGCCATCCATCGCGATGATTTTCTTGTTTTTACCTGCATTGGTGCGGTCTAAACCTTCGATTTTTAAAACGCCATCTACGCCACCCATGCTTTGTAATCCCGTGTCAAACATCAAGATATAGTCCGGATTGCTGTTTAATAAAGCTTCTGGAGTTAGTGGTTTGAAATCGTCGAACCCTGCTACTGCATTTTGTCCACCTGCTAATTCAATGATGTTTTGCATCGGTGTATTATTACCCGCTACAAACAAGTTGGCAGCACCTCGTGCATAGATGAAAAGAACTTTTGGCTTGTTTTCAAGGGTTTTTAATTGGGCTTGATCTTGGTCAATTTTAGCTACTAAGGCTTCGTAATCCGTTAGATTTAAACTTGTAGCAATATCTTTGATTAAGGTTTTTGTTCCTTCAACAGAATACACCTGATCAATAACTACTACTTTGATGTTTGCCTCTTCTAATTGTTTCTTTAAATTGTCGTTTAAATCCTTTTTTGCAAGGTATACAATTGTTGGTTTTAACGCCAATAACGCTTCAATGTTAATTTTATTTACGTGCTCTAATTGTGTCGCAGTCGTATTTAAATCAGTTGGATAGGTACTTGTAACATCGATTCCCACGATATTATTGCGTTGACCCAAATCAACTAAAGTCTCTGTAATGGCTCCGTTTAAGGAAACAATACGCTCGTTCGAAGTCGTTGCTTCAGTGTTAGTTGTCTCAACAGCTTTCTCTTCCTTGCTGTTTTTACACGCGATTACAGATAACGCGAGTAGGACTAAAATGGCAGTTCTTTTCATACCGGATTCTTATTTTAATTAAATCTGAATAGAGGCAAAAATAGGGTTTTTTAGGCTGAAACAAAATATATTAAGATTAATTTTAAATTATACCTAATGTCGTGGTATCCTGCGGATATGTTAAAAAAAACGAAAAGCAAAAGGCAACAAAGGACGCCTTCTCAGAGCATAGTGAAACTAGAATGAATTGGGTTGATATTAGTTTTGTCAATCTGACAATAATGGGGGCTAAATGGAAGCTTTTTTTGCAGTATATTTGGAGTATTAAAAAAAGAACTATGAAAAAAATTTTGTTTACAGCAGCTGTTGCATTTTTGGGAATGACAACGGCTCATGCTCAATTGGGAAAATTGAGTGGAAAAAAAATTGATGCAATCTCTACAGCCGTTTCGGCTTTTACGGTATCGGATGCTGAAATCAAGCAATCAGCACAAGAAGCAATCAAATGGATGGATGAAAACAATCCCGTTTGTGAGCTAACGTCAAAGCAAAAAGACATGCGCGAGTATGCAGAACGCTTAGAGCGCATTTTTGGGCCGTACAAAAACTACGATGGACTAAACTTAAACTACAAAGTATATTACGTCACAGATATCAACGCATTTGCTTGTGCGGATGGAAGCGTACGCGTATTCTCTTCGTTGATGGATATTATGACAGATGATGAATTGTTGGCGATTATTGGACATGAGATTGGACACGTGAAGTTAGAGCACACGAAAAATGCATATAAGCAAATTTTATTGGCTGAAGCAGCAACAAAATATGTTGGTTCTACTAAGGGAACTGTAGCGGATTTAATGAATTCTGACCTAGGTGGTATGTCCGAAAAACTAATGGGTGCTTCTTTCTCTCGTAAACAAGAAACTGATTCGGATGATTACTCATACAAATTCTTAGTTGCGAATGGTAAAAATCCACAAGCTCTGGCGGATGGATTTCAAAAGTTTGCTGACATGGAAAAAGAGTATGGGGCTGATAAATCACTTGGAGCTAAGATGTCTTCCAGTCATCCAGACAGTGAAAAACGCGTAAAACGCGTAGAAGAAAAAATTAAAAAAGACGCAAAAAAATAAACGTTTATACTTAGAAGACAAAGAGACGGTCTAATAAGCGTAACAAGATAGAACCCATCTAATTTAGGTGGGTTTTTTTGTGTTCTATTTCGGAATAGATAAAGGCATGGATCAAATCCGCGCCATCGGACGAAGCGTTTTGTTTTTATATGAATTTAGTTGAAAAATCAGTGTTTAGTTTCTCGTAGTAAAATGGAAAGGGATTGGGGTTTGTTCGGGTTTTGTTCGAGTCATGTTCGAGTCACCTTCGGTAAATGGGGGGTAATCCCCCGTAAACACACATGTTTATCGAAGAAGACCCAAACAAAACTAAAACAAAACAAAATAAATAACTGAATAACAGTTGTTTATGTTTCTTGTATGAGGAAAAATAAAGCCATTTGGGCTTTTTTTTCCCTATAAGGGAAGGGGGGATTGCAGGTTAATTTCCACTGGTGTAGATATAGTGTATTCATGTAGCTTGTGAATAGCAAAGAACGATTGTAAAAAATAGTAATCCGTGCCATCGGATTCCATCTTTTGTGAAAGAAAAGCTAAATAGTAAAGTAAAAACTAAAATCCTTAGGTATTGCATTTTAGGTATTTAGGCGTAAAGTTTTTACTTTTCCTCTTTTAGAAGTAAAGGGTATAGGGTGTTTTAGTAAATAAAGCGTCTATTTTTTAATAAACGAGGTATTGTATTGCGAATAGATTGTTTTCTACAAACAAATGGGATTCACTATCTTTGTATATCATTTTGATTAAAAAAGACAGATTATGTTCGATATAAAAGCAGTTAGAGATGATTTTCCAATCTTGCAACAGCAGGTGAATGGAAAACCTTTGGTGTATTTTGATAATGCTGCTACAGCTCAAAAACCCAAAGTGGTTGAAGAAGCAATCAAAAACTATTACGATACGATTAATGCGAATATTCACCGCGGGGTTCACACGTTGAGTCAATTAGCGACGGATGCATACGAAGAATCGAGAAAAAAAGTACAACAACACCTCAATGCCAAAGAAGATCGAGAGATTATTTTTACTCCGGGAACAACGTTTGGGATTAACTTAGTTGCCAGTGGTTTTGGCGCTTTGTTAAAAGCAGGAGATGAAGTGTTGATTTCGGCTATGGAACACCATTCGAATATTGTGCCTTGGCAATTTGCTTGTGAGCGTTCTGGGGCTACACTGAAAGTAATTCCAATGAACAAGCAGGGGGAATTGATCATGGACGAATTCGATGCATTATTGTCTCCGAATACGAAAGTATTGGCTGTTTCTCATATATCAAATGCCTTGGGAACCATTAATCCAATTAAGGAAATGATTGCCAAAGCTCATGCTGTAGGTGCTGCGGTTTTAATTGATGGGGCACAAGCGACGCCGCATATTAAACCCGATGTACAGGAACTGGATTGCGATTTTTACGTTTTCTCAGGACATAAAATTTGTGGACCAACCGGAACAGGTGTCCTATATGGTAAAGAAGCTTGGTTGAATCAATTACCCCCCTATCAAGGAGGAGGTGAGATGATTAAAACGGTAACATTTGAAAAGACAACCTATGCGTGTTTACCCCATAAATTCGAAGCGGGAACACCGAATATCGCTGGTGGTATTGTTTTAGGACATGCCTTGGATTATTTGAATGCTTTAGGATTTGACAATATTCAAGCCTATGAGCATGAGTTGTTGACGTACGGAACACAGCGTTTGCTCGAAATTGAAGGATTGTATATTGTGGGAACTGCAACCAATAAAACCTCGGTTATTTCGTTCAATATCGAAGGGTTACACCCTTATGATGTTGGTGTAATTGTAGATAAACTAGGTGTTGCTGTACGAACGGGGCACCATTGTACACAACCGATTATGGATTTCTTTGGCATCCCTGGTACGATTAGAGCCTCTTTTAGTTTTTACAATACAAAAGAGGAAATAGACATCTTGGTAGAAGCCGTGAAAAAAGCGAAACAAATGCTGTCATAAAGCAAATTGAAATTAGAAGAATATGACTATAAGAGAAGCACAAGAAGAAATAATAGATGAATTCTCTATGTTTGAGGATTGGATGCAACGCTATGAGTATATTATCGAATTGGGAAAGACACTTCCCATTATTGAGGCACAATATCAAGTAGAAGAAAACTTAATCAAAGGTTGTCAATCTCAAGTGTGGTTACACGCCGAAAATATTGAGGGTAATATCGTGTTTACGGCCAATAGTGATGCCATTCTTACTAAGGGAATCATAGCTATTTTAATTCGTGTTTTTTCCAATCAAAAACCCAAAGATATCGTAGAAGCTGATTTGTCTTTTATTGATGAAATCGGGTTGAAAGAACATTTATCACCCACACGCGCTAATGGTTTAGTTTCGATGATTAAACAAATTCGCATGTACGCTTTGGCGTTTCAAGCCAAGTAATTTTTAATTAAAAGAAAGAGTTTTTAGTATGGAAGAAATAGACGTACAACAATTAGGAGAGAATATTGTTAAAATATTAAAAACAATTTACGATCCAGAAATCCCTGTAGATATCTATGAATTGGGATTGATTTACGACGTATTTGTCAATGAAACAAATGACGTAAAGATCTTAATGACTTTGACTTCGCCAAACTGTCCAGTAGCGGAAACGTTGCCAATGGAAGTGGAAGAAAAAGTGAAATCCATTGATCAAGTGAATAACGTGGAAGTTGAGTTGACTTTTGAACCTACGTGGTCTAAGGATTTAATGAGTGAAGAAGCACAACTAGAGTTGGGATTACTGTAATATGGAAGGAGAAATTGTAAATAAAGTAGCCAATAGTGCGTTGGTTGTCTTTGATTTAGAGGATATGTATCCTGATAATCCGCGAATGGAAATCGACATTGCACAATGGCTATACGAGGGCTTTGTGTTAAGAGAAAAAGACTTCAGAGCGGCGTTGAAAGAAGTGGATTGGAGTCAATATCAAGACGCTTATGTGGGGTTGTTTTGCTCTACTGATGCCATCCTACCAGGATGGGCGTATATGCTGCTCACTAGCTATTTACAACCTGTTGCCAAACGCGTATTTTTAGGAGATAAACACCATTTAGAACAATCGATCTATCAGGAGTTATTATTCGCTATCGATTACAGCCAATACCAGGATTTACCCATCATTATCAAAGGGTGTTCCAAAAAGGAAATTCCCGAAGAAGCCTATGTCTTAGTGACGCAGTTAATGATGAATACAGCTAGATCAGTAATGTTTGGTGAGGCATGTTCAGCCGTGCCTGTTTATAAACGTTTAGCAAAAAAGTAATTTTTTTTTGTCTTTTCCGACCTTTATTGTTATTTTCGTGTTAAAATAACAGTATTATGAAAAAATTTTTGCTTAGCATTGCTGCTGTGTTTATGTTGTATTCCGCACAAGCTCAGGAAGCTGAAGGAACGGAAGTTCAAAAAAATTGGACTTCAAAAGGGAATTTCGCCCTTATCGCAAATCAGTCTAGTTTTTCAAACTGGCAAGCAGGGGGGGACAATAACCTTGCTGGAAATGTAAATTTAAATTACGATTTAAATTACAAAAAAGACGATTGGACTTGGGATAACAAATTTCAAGTGAGTTATGGTCTAACCAAATTGAAAGGGGAAAAAGAAAAGAAAACGGATGACCGTTTAGAAATCACCTCTTTACTTGGTAAGCAAATGACCAACAAGTGGTATTACTCATTCTTCATGAATTTTAAAACACAGATGGATTCTGGTTGGGATAAAGACGGGAATAAGAATACGCACTTTATGTCTCCTGCTTACTTGCAAATAGGACCTGGTTTATTGTGGAAACACGATGATAACTTAAAAGTTAACATCGCACCTGCGACTTCTCGTTTTATCATGGTTCACAAGCATTTTACTGAATTCGGAGATGCTTTTGGGGTGGAAAAAGGTAAAACAATGGAGTACCAGCTGGGTATGGCAATTAATGGGTACTACAAGTTTAATCCAATGGAAAATGTTTCTATTGAGAATATCTTAAACTTGTATTCAAACTATTTAGAGAAACCAGAAAATGTGGTGATGGATTATCAATTGAACGTGGTTTTGAAAGTGAACAAGTATTTATCTACAAACTTGACTTTCCAAGCGATTTACGATGACAAAGCATACCAAGGTTTCCAATTACGCGAAATGATTGGTTTAGGAGTAAACTATACTTTTTAAGGAAGGATAGTAACATAAAAAAAGCTCGAGCATTGCTCGAGCTTTTTTTATTACAACAAGTGCAAGTGTTGTTGGGTCGCTTGTTGTTTTACTTCTTCGGGCCATAAACTGGCTTGAACTTCGCCAATGTGTCGTTTTCGAAGTAAAAACATGCACAAACGCGATTGTCCGATTCCGCCACCAATGCTCAAGGGCAGTTGATCGTTGAGCACCAGTTGATGGTAGAACAGGTTGGTTCGGTTTGAGGTGTCAGTGATTTCGAGCTGGTGTTTTAGAGTCTCTCGATCTACACGGATACCCATAGAGCTCAGTTCAATGGGTTGTTCAAGGATTGGGTGCCAAACCAAGAGATCACCGTTTAAACCGCGATATCCATCTTCTGTAGGGGTACTCCAATCGTCGTAGTCTGAGGCTCGACTATCATGGGGCTTTCCATCCGATAACGGATGACCTACCCCAATAATAAATACAGCTTTGTGTTCTTTTGTTATGGCTTGCTCTCTTTCTTTGGACGTCAATGTAGGATACAGTTGGACAAGTTGTTCTGCTTGTATGAAAGCAATAGTAGGGGGAAGTATTGGTGCAATATCCAACTGTTGCCAAAGGGCAGTTTCCGTGTCTTTAATCGCTTGATAGATGGTGCGAACCACGTTTTTTAAATAGCTCAAACATCGGTTAGAAGGGGCTATCCGCAACTCCCAATCCCATTGATCTACGTAAATAGAGTGAATCGGACTATAGTCTTCATCAGCGCGAATGGCACGCATATCCGTTAGTATTCCCTCATATAAGGGCAAAGTTAATTCCTGTAGGCGAATTCTCTTCCATTTGGCCAGCGAGTGTACAATTACAGCGTTATTCGGTAAGAATTTTACAGGAAATGAAACCGCTTTTTCTACGCCATTAAGGTCGTCATTGATACCCGTGCCTTCATGGACAAGCATAGGTGAAGAGATCGGATACAAATTTAAGTTTTCACTTAAACTTGTAGCAAAGAGTTGTTTAATTAGAGCAATGGATTTTTCGGTTTGTAAAATTTCCTGTTTACGCATAAATGTATATTGTATTAAAATTAATAAATAAAAAAAGGCCCCTCGAATGAGGAGCCTTGAAACGTTGAATAAATAATATAATAATTAGCTTATCCTTGATCCATAGAAATTCCCCTTCGAATAGCAGATGCGATTCAAATTAGAAGAGAAATTAGTATTGATTAAGCGAGTAATAAGCATAATGAATTGACTTTGATTAAGTAAAGAATAAAATTACAACTTTTTATCTTGCGGATACCCTCAAAAAAAGTTAAATTTATTCGTCCTCGTTTTTTTCTTCGTTTTCGTTGTTTTCAATTAAATGGTCAAAATCGGGATATAAAAAATTGTTGTAGGGGAAACGGGTAACGTGAATATGTCGTACTGCTTCGTATACTGTTTTTCTGAATTCCTCGAAGTTTTCTTTGTTTGTAGCAGAGATGAAAATAGCGTTGTCTGGCCCTACTTTGCTCATCCATGTTTTTTTCCATTCTTCAATAGAATAATGACGAGACGTGCGTTCAGTCATCAAGTCATCCTCTGCAATCACTGCAGGGTGATAGGCATCAATTTTGTTGAATACCATGATCGTCGGTTTGTCATCACTTTTAATGTCCTTTAAAATTTCGTTTACAGATGCGATGTGATCTTCAAAGTCATGGTGTGAAATATCGACAACATGCAACAGTAAATCAGCCTCGCGCACCTCGTCTAAGGTACTTTTAAACGACTCAACCAATTGCGTAGGTAGTTTGCGGATAAAACCTACTGTATCAGAAAGTAGAAAAGGCAAATTACCAATCACGATTTTGCGAACTGTCGTATCTAAAGTTGCGAATAATTTATTTTCAACGAAAACTTCACTTTTTCCAATGGCATTCATTAACGTTGATTTCCCTACGTTGGTATAACCTACGAGGGCTACGCGAACCATAGCACCGCGATTGCTGCGTTGAGAAGCCATTTGCTTGTCAATTACCTTTAATTTTTCACGTAGTAAAGTAATTCTGTCGCGAACGATACGTCTATCCGTTTCGATTTCAGTTTCTCCAGGTCCACGCATTCCAATTCCCCCACGCTGTCTTTCTAAGTGGGTCCACATCCCTGCTAAACGAGGAAGTAGGTATTGAAACTGGGCGAGCTCTACCTGTGTTCTCGCATAAGAGGTCTGTGCGCGTTGAGCGAAAATATCCAAGATTAGATTGGTTCGATCCAAGACTTTACAATCCAACAGCCTTGAGATATTCTTTTGTTGAGCTGGAGAAAGTTCATCGTCAAATATTACGGTGTGAATGTCGTGTTCGACAATATAGTATTTGATTTCCTCCATCTTCCCTGTTCCCAAGAAGGTCTTTGGATTAGGCTGATCTAATTTTTGACTAAAGCGCTTGTGTACTTCGCCGCCGGCCGTAATCGTTAAGAACTCAAGTTCATCCAAGTACTCATTTAACTTCGCCTCATCCTGATCTCTATTGATAATACCAACAATGACAGATCGTTCAAAATTTATGTCTTCTCTTTCAATCATATATATAGTGTCTATGGAAACAAAATTAGTAAAAAAATATGGCTTGGGTGTTTTGTTGCTTAAATGTTTGGAAATTTTCGTCTTTGTAGAGTATAAATAAAAAAAGACGATTTTTAGGCTTGTCACAGTCGACAATAGCTGTACTGAAATTTGTTAATAGTTATCGATAGAGGCATGATTTGGTTGAAAATAAAAAATTAAGTAAGCCATTGTTTTTGTAATAAATTGTAGTTTTTTATTTGCTTTTTATCTAAAATTGGAGCTTTGGGATATTTGTATTAACTTTATTTTTTGTTAATGTTGTTTTAAAAAAATGCTATATTTGGAAATAACTAACTTAAAACGAATTCGTATGAAGAAAATTACCATGTTGTTCTTCTTCCTACTAAGTATCTTTTTTACTTACGGACAAGAAGTGACAATTGGCACCGGTACAGAGATGGAAAGACGACCGTTAAGTAGTCATTATGGCTACTCGCGATCAGCTACTCTTTACACTGCTACAGAAATTGGTCAAACTGGATTCATCAATACGCTAGCTTGGGATATTGGTGCGATTAAAGGAGCAAGACCTGTGAAAATATATTTAAAGGAAGTCGCATCAACGACTATTTCTACAGGTTTATGGGAGACTTTTACTGAGGGAGCTACTTTAGTTTTTGATAGAATGTTTACACCTAGTGTAATTGGTTTTAATACATTAAATTTCGATACGTCGTTCAATTATGGTGGAGGAACCAATAATTTATTGGTATTAGTGGAAACCAATTTTGGAAGTGGCGGTAATAGCGATGGTTTTGATGGATTAATGATCAAAGCATCGACAGCGACCAATATGCATTTTGGTGTAGAAAGAGATAATGAACTACCGGTTGCTAATTTAACAGCCATATCAACTAGACCCAATTTAAAAATAACTTTTGGTACAGAAATTATGTGCCCTATGGCTCTTCCAACTATTCTTAGAACCACTGCAACAGCGTTAACATTTAACGTAACAGAGCGAGCGACAACGCAATCGATTTACTATGAAGTTAGAACAGAAGGAGCAGCAGGTTCTGGTGCTAC
>JASLHL010000289.1 GCA_030152225.1 Flavobacterium sp.
ACATCAATCCAAAAAACATTCAAAAATAGTAACTGTTTTTTTAAAAATCTAACCAAAAATGCACGAATACAAAGACATGACAGCGCAATCTGCTTGGAATGCTTGTCTTGAATTCATAAAGGACAACATAGGCGAACAAGCATTCAAGACTTGGTTCATGCCTATTAAAGCCATTGAATTAACTGAAGACAAGTTATATATACAGGTGCCTAGCAAATTCTTCTATGAATGGCTAGAAGAACACTATGTAAGCATATTGAAAGTTGCGTTGACAAAAGTGTTAGGTGGCAATGCAAAGTTACTATATAAAATACAAATGGAAAATGTATCTGGCAACAAGCAGCCATTTACAGAACAGTTACCTAGTTCTCAACGAGGTCCTGTAAAACCACAAGAATTAGATGTTCCAGTTCAGAACAAAAATCCGGAACTAAAAAACCCATTCATCATTCCAGGTATTCGAAATGTAAAGATTGAATCTCAGTTAAATTCAAACTATTCTTTTGACAACTTCCTAGAAGGAGATGCAAACCGCTTAGCGCGTTCTGCAGGGATGGCTGTATCTAAAAAACCAGGGGGAACTTCATTCAACCCTTTGTTGATTTTTGGTGGCGTTGGATTGGGTAAAACCCACTTAGCACATGCCATTGGTGTAGAAATCAAAGAATATTTTCCCGATAAAACCGTTTTGTATATTTCAGCGGAAGTATTCACCCAACAATACGTAGATTCAGTACGTAAACAAACAAGAAATGACTTCATCTATTTTTATCAATTAATCGATGTGTTAATTGTCGATGATATTCAATTCTTATCTGGTAAGTCTGGAACACAAGATGTGTTTTTCCACATTTTTAACCACTTACATCAAAATGGAAAACAAGTAATTCTAACTTCAGATAAGGCTCCTGTAGACATGCAAGATATCGAGCAACGCTTGTTATCTCGTTTCAAATGGGGATTATCAGCTGAGATTCAAACACCAGATTTTGAAACTCGAGTGAAGATTGTTAAACATATTTTATACCGTGATGGGGTGACTATGCCTGAAAACATCATCGAGTATATGGCTAAAAATGTTTCGACCAACGTGCGTGAATTAGAAGGGGCAATTATTTCGTTAATTGCACAATCTTCGTTCAACAAACAAGAAGTAACGATTGATTTAGCTCGTCAAGTGATTGAGAAATTCATCAAGCATACACAAAAAGAAATTTCCATTGACTATATCCAAAAAGTAGTATCTGATTACTTCGAAATGGATATTGAAACACTGAAATCAAAAACGAGAAAGCGCAATATTGTACAAGCCAGACAATTGGCGATGTTCTTTGCGAAGAAATACACCAAAGCATCGTTAGCAAACATTGGTTCTCAAATTGGAAAACGCGATCACGCTACGGTATTGCACGCTTGTAAAACGGTAGATAACTTATTGGAGACGGATAAAGAATTCAAGAAGTTTCACGATGAAATTAACCAAAAGTTCAATATGTAATGAAAGCAAAGGTACTGATGGTTTGTTTGGGTAATATTTGTAGATCTCCTTTAGCTGAAGGAATTTTACAAGCCAAACTTCCTCAAGAACACTTTTTAGTTGATTCAGCCGGAACAGGTAATTGGCACGCAGGTGAGCGACCTGATCCACGTTCGATTGAAGTCGCAAAAAAATACGGTATCGATTTAACTACCCAACGGGCAAGACAATTTAAAAAGAGTGATTTTAGTACGTTTGACTATATTTTCGTCATGGATCAGTCAAATTACAACAATGTAATTCAACTAGCCGAAACACAAGAAGACAAAGCAAAGGTTCGCCTACTTTTAGATGTACTCGATGCAACAAAAAAAGCAGAAGTTCCTGATCCGTATTACGGAGGTCCTGATGGATTTGAACACGTATTTCAACTGATTGATGAGGCTTGTATCCTCATTGCTAATAAATTAAAATCTTAGTTACTTATATTATCAAAACGAGGAAGAAATAGCATTTCTTCCTTTTGTTTTTTATAGGTGGCTTTACTTACCTTTGCAAATAAAAAAAAACAGTTCCTCTAATTATGGATAAAGCAACTCACACTGGAACCTTGTATATGATTCCTACAACATTAGGCGACAACGACCCCATGCAAGTGCTTCCTCAAGCTGTAAAAGACACCATCGATCGATTGTCTATTTTCATTGTGGAAAATGAAAAAACGGTTCGCAAATTTATCAAGCGAATTGCACCAGATAAGAAACAGTCGGAATTAATTTTATTTCCCCTTAATAAACACACTGATCCTGCCACATATAAACAATACATCCAGCCACTTATGGAAGGAAAAGACGTAGGGGTTATCAGTGAGGCAGGTTGTCCCGGAATTGCCGATCCTGGGGCTGCTATTGTTGAACTAGCACACAAACAAAATATTCGCGTGTTGCCTTTGGTTGGTCCTTCATCTATCCTACTCGCCCTAATGGCTTCGGGAATGAATGGACAAAGCTTTGCGTTTAATGGCTATTTACCCATCGATAAAAATGAAAAGAAAAGCGAATTGAAAACCTTTGAACGCCTGTCGTTTGAGAAAAGTCAATCACAAATTTTTATTGAAACACCTTATAGAAACAATCAACTCTTACAAGATTTAATCCAAATTCTAAACCCTAATACGCTATTGTGTATTGCTTGTGATATTACACTAGAAAGCGAATTTATCCAAACAAAACCAATAGCTGCCTGGAAGAGAACCACGATTGATCTGCACAAAAGACCTTGTATCTTTATTTTACACAAGAATTGATCGGTGATGCGCAATGCGTGATAAGTGAATTTATGCTATAAAAAAGGTTCGATCTTTTGAAGAAGATCGAACCTTTTTTTGTTCTTTGCTCTTTGGCTTTTGTTATTTGTTATTTTGCCTTTTTGTAAAAGATATCAAAAGACGCATAACCATTCACCACTCACCATTCCTATTTCACTTTAATCGAGCAACCAATAGCAACTGTTTCAGGTTGTTCAATGGCTTTTCCTTCCAATAACGCATCGACTGCTTTTTCTACGTATTTATCCGATACTTGAGTTTCATCTTCATAGTTATCATCAATAGCACCAATGTATTTCACGATATGCTTTTCTCCTTCTTTTTGCAATACAAACACATGAGGTGTTTTTGTAGCTCCATATTGTGGGTAGATTTTTTGTCTCTCATCTAACACATAAGGAAACGTAAATCCTTGTTCTTTTGCTCTAACCTTCATCAATTCTAACCCGTCTTCTGGTTGAACAACAGGATCATTGGGGTTAATAGCGATCACAGGATAACCCAATTCCTTGTATTTTTTATCTAGGGCAACAATGCGCTTTTCATAAGCTTTAGCATAAGGACAGTGATTACAAGTAAAAATCACAATAAATCCTTTGGCCTCTTTAAAATCTGCCAAACTGTGTTTTTTATTGTCGGTGCCCAATAGACTAAAATCCGTTGCTACATCTCCTATCTTATATCCCCTAACCTCTTTAAAGTCATTTACGGGCTCTATTACTTCTTCTGTAGGAGTAATTACCCCTGCATCTTTTACCTCTTTTTTACAAGCAAAAAGAGCAAGACTACAGCATACTACTAAAACTAAATTTCTCAACATATCTTTTTTTATTACATTAATTTTTTCAACTCATCATAGGATAAAACACCCTCGTGGAAATAAATTTGCACACCATTTTTATACATTGCAGTGGCGGGTATTGCTCCACTCCAACTTTTATGCACAGCGGGAATCCACGCATTCATCCGCTTTACATCAGACAACAAAACCACAGGTGGGGTCAGCTGATGTTCTTGCACGAAAGGCTGTACCTTGGTTTCAAAATCCTTCGCTCGATCCAAACTAACTAAAACCATTTCCATTTTTGCGGTGCCTTTATTCTCTTCGTAAAACTTGACAAAATCAGGAAGTTCTTCTACACAGGGCACACACCAAGTTGCCCAAAAATTCACAATATAAACCTTGTCATCGTGTTGATTAACTGCTTCTAAGAGCAAGTGATAATCCTCAATTACTCCTTCCAAGGCAAAGGGTTTTTCGTGACGTGTTTCTTTTTTACAACTTATTGTCATGAAGAAAGATAGCACTAGTATAAAATATCGATTCATGGAGTATATCATCTAGGTGTCTTACAAATATATTTTTTTTACTTGAAAATATGCAGTAATTGACAAACAAAAAAAGCGAAGCATATGCTTCGCTTTTTTATTTTCTATCTCGTTTTATTTTTCTATTTTTTCTTTGGGATAAATAAACCCTAATCCCATACGCGTCAACATTTTTTTTACAAAGTTCCAAAAGAACTCGCGTTGACCAAATAAAGTTCCGATACAAATCAGGATCACTTTATACATGGGAAAAATAATTAAAACATACAGCACCCAATACAACAAAGGGTGTGTCAATCCTCTTTCTATACCTAAATAAGTCAAAATAGGTTTTGAAATAAACGCAGCGGTTGAACCTGTAATTGCAAATACAACTAGGATAATGACTACCTGAAAATTAGAAGTAAGTCCCCAACGTTGTTTTAACTTTTCCATTTATTTATTTTAAATCTAAACAAAAGTAGTCCTTTTTCAAA
>JASLHL010000146.1 GCA_030152225.1 Flavobacterium sp.
ACTTTTCTTACTTCTGGATGATTTGACAACCCTAAGTAATCATTGATACTCCAATTGATTACTTCTTTTCCATGAAACATCATACGATTTGATAAAGGTCCCTCAAGTTTAGGAAAAACATAATATCCTTCAGCTTGTGACGCCCATTTTCCTAATGGTCCTTTATTCTTCTGTATTCTGTCAAATAAATCATTTACCATAATATAACTATGTTTAAAAAAACAAATGCAAAATTACTCATATTTTGTATGCTTTCATAATAAATTAGAGAGAATTTCTCCATTTATGGATTATTTTCTACTCCTCTTTTTTCAAAAACAACTATAATCTAATAATATACAAATTAAAAAAATAGTTTCAACACACACAATTTATAAGCTAAAATTATCAAATAAATAAAAACCTCTCATAATGAGAGGTTTTTACACTATTATTAATACAGTTTAGGAAATTTTACAGGATTTACTTCATGCATAATATCATAAACTTTTTCGTATACATCTTCTGCTGATGGTTTACTAAAGTAATCCCCATCTGTACTGTAGGCTGGTCTATGCTCTTTCGATGTTAAGGTTTGTGGATCGCTATCTAAATGACGGTATCCTTTTTGTACCTCAATAATTTGTTGCAACAGGTATGCAGACGCTCCTCCTGGTACATCTTCATCCACCACTAACAAGCGATTGGTCTTAGCCAAACTCTTCACCACATCGTGGTTTAAATCGAATGGCAATAGGGATTGCGCATCGATAATTTCAACATCAATGCCAATTTCCATCAATTCTTTTGCCGCTTGTTCGATAATGCGCAAGGTTGATCCATAAGACACAATCGTTAAGTCACTTCCTTCTTTGATTGTTTCTACTACCCCAATTGGCGTTTTGAACGCACCAATATTGTTTGGCATCTTCTCTTTCAAGCGATAGCCGTTCAAACACTCAATTAACAAGGCTGGCTCATCACTTTCTAATAGCGTATTGTAGAAACCAGCTGCTTTTGTCATATCACGTGGTACTAATACATGCATGCCTCGAATCGCGTTGATGATCATTCCCATGGGCGAACCTGAATGCCAGATTCCCTCCAAACGGTGGCCACGGGTACGAACGATTAAAGGTGCTTTTTGGCGCCCTACCGTACGATACTGCAACGTAGCTAAATCATCACTCATGATTTGAATAGCGTACAATAAATAATCTAAATATTGAATTTCAGCAATCGGACGTAATCCACGCATCGCCATACCGATTCCTTGACCTAAGATCGTTGCCTCGCGAATCCCTGTATCTGTCACACGCGCTTCGCCGTGTTTCTCTTGTAATCCTTCTAATCCTTGATTTACGTCTCCGATATTACCTGAATCTTCTCCAAAAACAGTTACATTTTTGTGATTTGCTAAGATATAGTCGAAGTTATCGCGTAGGATCACACGTGCATCCACTTCTTCTGCATCAGCATCATAGGTTGGTGCTACTGCCTCTACGTATTGGGCTTTATCTTTGGAAGTTGAATATAAGTGTGAGCTATATTTCGGTTGTACGTTTTCGTAGTATTTCTCAATGAATTGCACCACTAACGCTTTGCTGCTTTCTTGAATAAGCAAACGCAATACTTTGCGCGCAGCCACCATTACATCACGGCGAATAGGCTCTTTTAACCCTTGTAAATCAGCGATATGTTTTTCAACAAATACTTTATTCGGACTTTGAGCAGCCACTTGTTGTAAAACAGCAACCAACTCGTCTCTTTCTGCAATAATGGGATCAAGGTATTTTTTCCAAGCCTCTTTTTTACCGTCAAGGACTTGTTTTTTCAAGTCTTTATCTAACGCATCTAGCTCTTCCGAAGTAGCGATATTGGCTTCGATCATCCAATTTCTCATTTGCAAGATACAATCTTGTTCTGCTTCCCAAGCTAAGCGCTCTTTAGTCTTATAACGTTCGTGAGATCCCGACGTTGAGTGTCCTTGAGGCTGTGTCAATTCTTGTACGTGAATTAAAACAGGTACATGCTCTTCTCTAGCGATTTGAGCTGCTTTTGCATACGCTTCAACTAAAGCAGGATAATCCCATCCTTTTACACGTAAAATTTCATAGCCATTTCCGTGCTCATCGCGTTGAAACCCTTTTAATATTTCAGAGATATTTTCTTTTGTTGTTTGGTATTTGGCGTGTACCGAGATTCCATATTGATCATCCCAAACACTCATAACCATCGGCACTTGTAGTACACCTGCTGCGTTAATTGTTTCAAAAAACAATCCTTCTGAAGTAGAAGCATTTCCAATTGTTCCCCAAGCTACCTCATTTCCACTGATCGAAAATTGTTGGTCTTTATCTGCTTCAGGAATCGCTCTATAGTATTTTGACGCTTGCGCAAGTCCAAGTAAACGAGGCATTTGCCCTGCCGTTGGAGAGATATCTCCACTTGAATTTTTTTGTTCAGTTAATTTCTTCCAGTTTCCATTTTCGTCCAAACTGTGGGTAGCAAAATGCCCACCCATCTGACGTCCACCAGACATCGGATCATTTTCAATATTTGCATCACCGAATAAACCAGCGAAAAATTGTTGGATATTTAACTGACCAATTGCCATCATGAACGTTTGATCGCGGTAATACCCTGATCTAAAGTCTCCATTTTGAAAAGCCTTAGCCATAGCTAATTGTGGTACTTCCTTTCCATCTCCAAATATCCCAAATTTAGCTTTTCCTGTTAACACTTCACGACGACCTAGTAAACTACATTCTCTACTGATCTTTGCAATTGTGTAATCTTGAATAACTTCTTTCTTAAAATCTTCAAAAGAAAGTGCTGTATTTTTTTTATTTTGACTCATCGCGTAACCTAATATTTTACAGGATACGAATATAAAATAATCCAAACAAAAAAGCTAATTTAAACTGCAGGAATATTGTGAATTAGCACACTATTATTTTGTTTTTTCCATACAAAAAGAGAAAAAAAAGTACGAATTTAAAAATCATATCTTAAAAAAAAGCTTTTGATTAATAAATCCTCAATACAACAAAAGTAAAAAAGCCTTTGTTTATTCAAACAAAGGCTTTTTTTAATTTATTCTATAACAGTTAACATTGAGGCTAACGGGAATCTCACTTTTTTCATCGGCATAAGCCAATCATTTTCATGATCTCTTTCTCCTACTGCCAAAATGGTCACACTTTTTAATCCTTTTTTGTCTAGTCCTAAAAAGGCATCCAATTGATCATTGTAAAAACCTTCCATAGGAGAAGCGTCAATTTTCAATTCTGCAGCAGCAGCAATAGCCATTCCAAAAGCAATATACGCTTGTCTGGCTGCATGTTGAAATTGTTGCTCTGACGTTTGATTGGCAAAATTAGCTTTAATGCTATTTTTAAAATCATTCATCTCACCTTTTGGCAAGGCTCTAATCGCTTCCATATTGTCGAATACCGCATCCAAACGTTGATCTGTGTATTCATCCCAAGCTGCAAATACCAAAACATGCGAGCATTCTTTGATTTGCATTTGGTTCATGACAAGGGGAAACAATTGTTCTTTTACCGCTTGATTTTTGATTAAAATCATCTCAAAAGGTTGTAATCCTGAAGATGTAGGTGCTAAACGAGCTGCCTCGACAATTTGCATTACCTTTTCATCTTCTAGCTTTACAGCGCTATTATAGCGCTTTGTAGCATAACGCCACTTTAAATTATCTAATAACATCATGTGAATTCACTTTTTAAATAGTAGCTAAAAAAGCCAATACATTTGTTTCTATTCGCTGGTTTATATCTTGGACATCCGCTTTTACGAAAGGTTCGCCTAAGATATGTTCGTACAACTCAATATAACGCGCTGAGATCGTTTGAATATACTCGTCTGACATTTCGGGTACTTGTTGTCCCTCTTTGCCTTGAAAGCCGTTGCCAATTAGCCATTGACGCACAAATTCTTTTGACAGTTGCTTTTGGGCTTCCCCTTTTGCTTGACGTTCTGCATACCCTTCAGCATAAAAGTAACGCGAAGAATCTGGCGTGTGAATTTCGTCAATTAAGACGATCTTCCCCTCTTTGGTTTTTCCAAACTCGTATTTGGTATCCACCAAGATCAAGCCTCGTTGTGCAGCAATCTCACTTCCTCTTTGATACAAAGCTCTTGTGTATTGCTCTAGAACAAGGTAATCCGCTTCTGACACAATGCCTCGAGCTAAGATATCCTCTCTTGAGATATCCTCGTCGTGCAACCCAAGCGCTTCTTTTGTAGAAGGCGTAATAATCGGTTGTGGCAAGGCGTCGTTTTCATTCAATCCTTCAGGCAAGGTAACACCACACAATACTCGTTTTCCCGCTTTGTATTCTCTAGCAGCATGTCCAGCTAAATACCCGCGAATCACCATCTCCACTTTGAATGGCTCACAAATGTGCCCTACGGCAACATTGGGATCAGGACTCGCAATTAACCAGTTGGGAACAATATCTTCCGTCATCTGCATGAAACGCGTAGCAATTTGATTCAGTATTTGTCCTTTATACGGAATCCCCTTAGGCATAATCACGTCAAAAGCAGATAAGCGATCCGTTGCAACCATAACTAAAACCTGATCGGCAATGGTGTAAACTTCTCTCACTTTTCCGTGATACACGCTTTTTTGGTTTGGAAATTTAAAATTAGTCTGTGTGATTGTGTTACTCATATATTTCTGTTGTGTAGTTCTTTCTATTTAGTACGCTAATAGATCTAAAAGCGCGGCCTCAAATCTACCTTTTGGTAAATATTGATCCTCTAAAGCTTTCACAAATGGGATAGCTGTTTCAATACTCGCTACTCGTTTTACTGGAGCATCTAAGTATTCGAAGCAGTTTTCCATAATCATCGCTGATATATCACTTGCAATACCTCCAAACATGGTGTCTTCTTGCAAAATTATAACTTTATTTGTTTTCTTCACCGATTTGAAGATAGTTTCTTCATCTAAAGGTTGCAACGTACGCAAGTCAATTAAATCCGCTTGAATCTCCGGGTGTTTTTCTAGCGTTTCCATTGCCCAATGTACTCCTGCACCAAAAGAGATAATCGTTACATCTGCTCCTTCTTTGATCAAAGCTGCTTGACCAAATGGAATGGTGTAGTAGTTGCTTGGCACCTCTTGGTAAATACTGCGGTACAACTGTTTGTGTTCGAAGAAAATAACTGGGTTTGGATCGTTAATAGCGGTATTCATCAATCCTTTAGCATCCACTGGGAACGCTGGATAAACTACTTTTAATCCTGGTGTTTTTGTAAACCAAGCTTCGTTGGTTTGCGAGTGGAACGGTCCTGCTTGTGTACCTCCACCACATGGCATACGCACCACTACATCTGCTTTTTCATTCCAACGGTAGTGTACTTTTGCTAAATAGTTGACAATCGGGTTAAATCCTGTTGATACGAAATCAGCAAACTGCATTTCCATAATTGCTTTTCCACCATTGATCGAATATCCCATGGCAGCAGAAACGATTGAACTCTCACAAATTGGTGTATTGCGGATGCGCCCTTTACCAAATTGTTCAACGAAACCATCCGTTACTTTAAAAGCACCCCCGTATTCTGCAATATCTTGTCCCATAATGATTAGCTCTGGGTGTTTTTCAAAGGATTGTTTCAACCCTTCTGATATGGCGTCAATTAAGCGAATATTTTTTGTTTCTGTTCCTTGTTCTACGTGTTCGTAAGTAAAAGGAGCATACATATCGTTTAGCTCTGTTTCGTAGCTAGCTTCGATTACTTCCTCTTCTTGTGTGCGCTTCCAATCCGTGTCAATTTCCTTTTTGAAGGCCGCTCTGATTTCTTCGTCTATGGCATCTGTAAGCACACCGATTTCTTTCAGGTAAGCGCGGTAATTTTCAACTGGATCTTTTTTCTCCCACTCATCCATTAATTCTTGTGGAACGTATTTTGTACCACTCGCCTCTTCGTGTCCTCGTCTTCTAAAAGTCAAGAACTCAACAAGAATTGGACGTGGGTTTTCACGCATCGATTTCGCTAATGCATCGATTTTCGTATACACTTCCAAAATATCATTTCCATCGATAATATGGCTTTCCATTCCATATCCAATGCCGCGATCCGCTAAATTCTTACAACGGTATTGCTCATTCGTTGGTGTAGACAAACCATAGCCGTTATTCTCGATCACGAATAATACAGGAAGTTCCCATACAGAAGCTACGTTTAATGCCTCGTGGAAATCTCCTTCCGAAGTAGCTCCTTCTCCTGTAAATACAGCCGTGATTTTCTTTTGCTCACGCAATTTATGTGCTAAAGCGATTCCGTCTGCCACACCTAATTGTGGACCTAAATGCGAAATCATCCCTACAATATTAAACTCTTGTGTCCCGAAGTGGAAAGAGCGATCTCTACCTTTTGTAAAACCATTTCCCTTACCTTGCCATTGAGAGAACAAACGGTACAACGGAATATCTCTAGACGTGAAAACACTTAAATTACGGTGCATAGGCAACACATATTCATCGCGATCTAAAGCAGCTACAATACCCACCGATATTGCTTCTTGCCCAATTCCAGAAAACCATTTTGACACTTTTCCTTGACGGATTAAAATAAGCATCTTCTCTTCAATCATTCTTGGTTTCAATAGCCTTTTATACAAATCAAGTAACGTTTGATCTGATAGGTCTTTTCGGTTATAATCTATATGTTTCATAATTGGTTTTAAAGGGCACTAAAATAAGGCTTAAATAGCAACTCTACAAACTAATTTACACAACATTTACACAGGAGAAAGAATCGCGTTTTTACAGCTGATGCTTTTACCTCAACTAGAGCGAAATCCCCCTGTGACCTCTTCTTTTTTCAACCGCTAAAAGAGCTGATTCTTACAATTTTATCTGCAAAAAATTTATTCTTAGCGTTAATATTCGTATCTTAGGAAATCGAATGTTAAACTTTAATTTTTTATTATGGGAAAAGGAGATTTAAAAACAAGAAGAGGTAAAATAGTAAATAAATCATATGGTCGCCGAAGACCTAGAAAGGCTAACAAACCCTCTTCACCTAAAGCATAAGTATTACATACAATCAAGCGGATATTTTTTAAAAAATATCCGCTTGTTTTTTTTAGTCTTTCTTATTTTGTTTAAAAAAAAGCATGGTGCTGTCTACACTTATTCACTTACTAGTACATATAATAAAAGTTAGCAGAACACAACGAATTTCCCTACTCCGATGGCGCGGATTTGCAATCCGTTCCGATAGCGCGGATTTGCAATCCGTGCCTTCATCTATCCCATAAACAACACCTCAACTTCGATCTCATACGCTAAACCTGCATAATTACGAGCCGAACTGAAATAATAATCTTCTGCATTTGAGACAATTTTTTCTTTTACCGGATTTTGATGAATATAATTTATTTTCTCTTTTATAAAAGAATTAGAATAAATCGATTCTGCATGGTAACCATCTTGCCAAACTTTATACTGCTGTAGACGTTTTAACTGTACACAAGCTTCAACAAAATATCTTAGCATCCATTCTCTTCTACTTTCTGGTTCATTAATTAGGGTCTCTATTATTTTTTTACTTGTATATTTTTTAAAATCACGCATTATTTCTGCTATTGTTAAAGTACCTACACTTTTACATAACATATGCAAATGACTATGCATCAAAACATAAGCATAGATTTCCAAGCCTTTATTTTTTTGACAATATCTAAGTGCATCTAGTATTACATATTTTTGATT
>JASLHL010000324.1 GCA_030152225.1 Flavobacterium sp.
CTGTGGGAACATCCCTGCGGTTGGGGAAATTTAAACCCATTAGTCTACAAGGAGATGCACAATTGCCAACTATTTACACTCAATTGGGCATAGCAACCGCTTTTGAAGCAGATGATTTTATTCGATTGACCAAAGTAGCAACGCCAACAGCTGCCTTTCAAGGTGATTTTACAGCTACACCTGATTTGGCACAAACTGTTGTGGTTACTTGCTTTGGTTTGGGAATTTCCTGTGATATTAAAGGATTGCATACGTTGAAGATTAAAGAAACGGACCGATTGGTTGCCCTTCAACAAGAGTTGAAAAAACTAGGAGGGAAGCTGTCTATTACAGATCATTCCCTAACCTTAGATGTGACGAAAGAAAAGCGTGAAGAAGATGTGGTACAAATAGCGACTTATCAAGATCATCGAATGGCCATGGCTTTTGCTCCTTTGATGTTACAAATGGATTTGATTATCCAAGAGGCAGAGGTGGTGACAAAGTCTTATCCTAGCTTTTGGAAAGACCTGCAAAAACTAGGGTTTTCAGTGCTCGAAACGCCTTGATAAATAAAAAAATAGTGCTAAATACTTGACAACGCCTATCTCAAGGTTGTATATTTGTAAAACTTGAAAAGAGCTAACCTCTTTTTATTGAACTAATTAAAATTGTTTTTCAATGAAGTTATCAAACTTTAATTTTGATTTGCCAGAAGAATTATTGGCAGAATTTCCAGCTGAGAATAGAGATGAGGCTCGTTTAATGGTTATCGACCGAAAAACGGGAACGATCGAACATAAGTTATTCAAAGATGTGGTGGATTATTTTGGAGAAGGTGATGTAATGGTTTTGAACAATACAAAAGTATTTCCTGCGCGTCTTTATGGAAATAAAGAAAAAACAGGAGCTAGAATTGAAGTTTTCTTATTGCGCGAATTGAATGAAGAACAACGTTTATGGGATGTTTTAGTAGATCCAGCACGTAAGATTCGAATTGGAAATAAATTGTACTTTGGAGAAGACGATTCATTAGTTGCCGAAGTAATTGATAATACAACCTCTAGAGGTAGAACCTTACGCTTCTTATACGATGGTTCATACGAAGAGTTCAGAGCAAAATTGCAAGAGCTTGGAGAAACGCCAATTCCAAAATACATCAACAGAGAAGTTGTTCCAGAAGATGCAGAACGCTATCAAACCATTTATGCAAAAGAAGAAGGAGCTGTTGCGGCTCCAACTGCGGGACTGCATTTCTCTAAACACTTGATGAAGCGTTTAGAAATCAATGGAATCAAATTTGCAGAAATTACACTACATATCGGATTAGGTACGTTTAATCCAGTTGAAGTAGAAGACTTGTCTAAACACAAGATGGATTCAGAAGAGTTTGTAGTATCACAAGAGGCTTGTGATATTGTCAATCATGCCAAAGAAGAAAAACACAGAGTATGTGCAGTGGGTACCACGTGTATGCGTGCATTAGAAAGCTCGGTTTCTTCCAGCCAAACTTTAAATCCATTTGTAGGATGGACGAATAAATTTATCTTCCCTCCTTATGATTTTAGTATTGCAGATTGTATGATTACAAACTTCCATATGCCAAAATCTACCTTATTAATGATGATCTCTGCTTTCTGTGGACATGACTTAATGATGAAAGCATACAAAGAAGCAGTAGAAGAAGGTTACAAATTCTATTCCTATGGTGATGCGATGTTGATTTTATAAAAATGAACAAAAAATAAGATATCATTAAAAAAATCCCTTGCTGTTCCAGTAAGGGATTTTTTATAACTAGAAAATAGTGTAAATGTTGATAAAAATTCTACTTTTACAAAAACCAAAATTATAAACCATGAAATTTGAGAATACGTTAGCTTTTGCTCAAAGTCTCGATGCTAAAGATACCTTGGCAAACTATAGAAGTGAATTTAATTTTCCAAAAGTAAACGGAAAACAAGTGATTTATTTTACGGGTAATTCACTAGGGCTTCAACCTAAAAGAGCGGTAGAGTATGTGAATGAAGTAATGACAGATTGGGCTGAGTTAGCGGTGGAAGGACATTTTTATGCAAATAAGCCTTGGTGGGACTACCACGAAAGATTTAGTGAGCCTTTGAGTAAAATCGTTGGGGCGAAAGCATCTGAAGTAACGGTAATGAATACATTAACTGTAAACCTGCACTTACTGATGGCTACGTTTTACAAACCTTCGGGAAAACGCGTAAAGATTTTATGTGAAGAAAAAGCATTTCCAAGTGATCAATACTTGATTCAATCCCAGGTAAAATGGCATGGACTTGATCCTAAAGATGTCATTGTAGAAGTGAAGCGAAGACCAGGAGAACACAATTTTAGATTAGAAGATATCCTCGCAAAAATAGACGAGGTAGGCGATGAGCTTGCATTAGTTTTAATGGGAGGATTGAATTATTATACTGGACAAGTGCTGGATATGAAGACTATTACTGCAAAAGCACATCAACAAGGCGCTTATGTAGGGTGGGATTTGGCACATGCTGCGGGTAATATCAATTTAGAACTACACGATTGGGATGCCGATTTTGCCGCTTGGTGTAGTTATAAATACATGAATTCAGGACCAGGAAATGCATCAGGTTGTTTTATTCACGAGAAACACCATACCAACAAAGACTTAGTCCGCCTTGGTGGATGGTGGGGACACAACAAAGAAAGACGCTTTTTAATGGAACCTGTTTACGATCCGATTGAAAATGCACATGGATGGCAAATTAGTAATCTTCCTATCTTGTCTTTGGCTCCCTATTTAGCATCAGTAGAAATGTTTGCTGAAATTGGAATGCCGAAATTAATTGAAAAACGCAATTTGATTACGGCCTATTTGGAGTTTATTATCAATACAATTGGTGCGGAAGTAGGAGGTGATTTTGAAATTATTACACCAGCAGAACAAAGTGAACGCGCAAGTCAGTTGTCGATCTTGTTGCATGGAGAGGGGAGAGCTATGTTTACTTATCTAATGGAAGAAGGCGTGATTGTCGATTGGAGAGAACCCAATGTGATCCGCTTAGCACCTGTGCCGTTGTATACGAGTTTTGAAGATATGTATCACTTCGGACAACTATTGAAAAAAGGGATCCTAAGCCAGAAATAATTTAGATAGTAGGACTGTGATTTAATTTATAAATTTGCAGCGAAAAATAACAGCTTAATACATATGTCAACAAAGCAGCAAAAAATAGAGACTTTTGATCCGTCTCAACCAGGATTAGCAGATGCAACAATCTACGGTTTGCCTTTTACAGCAGAGGAAAGTGAAATTATTGTAGTTCCTGTGCCTTGGGAAGTAACGGTAAGTTACGGAGCGGGGGCATCAGAAGGACCAGCAGCAATTTTAGAAGCTTCTTATCAAGTGGATTTATTACATCAAAACTATCCTGAATTGTGGAAATTAGGAATCTATTTTGATGAAGCTCCAGCCCATTGGCAAGAGCAAAGTGCACAATATAAAACTTTGGCACAACCGATTATCGAAGCCTTGGAAAATGGAGAAAATCTGGAAGATCACCCTGTTTTGCAAGCAAGTTTAGATACGATCAATCAAGTTTGTGATACCTTACATAAAGAAGTAGAAGCAAAAGTTGCCAACTGGATGAGTCAAGGTAAACGCGTTGTTTTATTAGGTGGAGACCACAGTACACCACTAGGGTACTATAAAGCAGTAGCGAAACACCATGATTCATTTGGAATTTTACACTTTGATGCTCATATGGATTTAAGAGATGCTTACGAAGGATTCACCTATTCACATGCATCTATTATGTTCAATACCTTGAAATTGACTCAAGTGGAAAAAATTGTTCAAGTAGGAATTCGCGATTTCTGTGAACAAGAAGTAGATGTAGTTAAAGCATCAGGTCGCGTTTTAGTGCACACTGATGCAGAGTTGAAAAAAGACGAATTTGAAGGCATGTGTTGGAAAGATAAATGTGACCAAATTATCGCTTCGTTGCCTCAAAAAGTAGTGATTAGCTTTGATATTGATGCTTTGTTGCCTTGGTACTGCCCCAATACAGGAACACCCGTTCCAGGTGGTTTGACCTTTGAACAAGCAACGTATTTAATTGGGCGACTTGCTGAAACCAGTAAAGAAATTATCGGAATGGATTTAGTTGAGGTTGCACCAGGAGAAGATGATTGGGACGGAAATGTCGGTGCACGACTTTTGTTCCACATGTGTGGAGCATTTGCTAAATCGCAAGGATTGACCGTTGGAAAGGAATTAACGTTTGAAAAATAATAAAATAATCCCTTGAAAAAGGGATTATTTTTTTTGACCTTCTTTCAAAACAATATTAAGTAAGGTTAAAAGAATTGCCAGTGTTAGTAAACTATACACTAGCAATCCATCAAAATAAAAGATAAACTGACAGATATACCAACAACCTGTCAGTAAAATAACGATGATCCAAATTAAGTTTTTCATTATTGTTAAGCGTGTGGTTTAAAGTTAGCTGTTTATCAAGAGAGCTAAAAACACTATTCAAATATTAATAAGGTAATTATATTAAATATTCAAATATTTAAGAGGAGTATGGGGAAAAGTATTGCAATTGTAGGAAGTGGTTTAGTGGGGACGGTGTTGGCCATTGCATTAAAACAACAGGGGCATAATGTTTTTGTATATGAAAAAGGAGATGATATTCGCACGATTGATTTTTCTGGGCGTTCTATTAATTTAGCGCTTTCAGAGCGCGGTTGGAAAATGTTGAAGCGCGTAGGACTAGAAGAAAAGATTCGTCAATTTGGAATTCCAATGTATCAACGTGCCATTCACCATATAGCGAAAGAGGAGAAACAACCCTATGGGATTCATGGAGAAGCAATTTGGGCAGTATCTCGTGGTGGATTAAATAAAAAATTGGTCGAGTGGGCAGAAGAATTAGGCGTACAGTTTGTTTTTAATACGCCAATTTGGAGTGTAGATACGAAGAAAGGCGTGTTGTATACCAGTGAACAAGAGTATCAGGAATGGAAAGCGCTTGCACATGATGTGATTTTTGGTGCAGATGGTGCTTATTCTAAGGTTAGAAGTAGCCTGCAACGACGCAGTAGATTTGAATATCAACAATCCTATTTACCTATAGCATATAAAGAACTCGTTATTCCTGCCAAAAAAGAAGGTGGTTTTGCATTAAACGAAAACTCATTTCACATTTGGCCTCGAAAAGACTTTATGCTCATTGCCTTACCCAATATGGATGGATCGTTTACATGTACACTATTTATGCCTTATACTGGCGAAGTGTCTTTTGATTCCATTCAGTCTGAAGAAGCAGTTATTGCATTTTTTAAAACCCATTTTCCCGATGCCTTGCAATTAATGCCTGATTTAGTTGCGCTATACACAACCAATCCTGTGAATTCCCTAGTGACAACTACTTGTTTTCCTTGGGTAAACAAAGATAAAGTTGCTTTAATTGGCGATGCAGCTCATGCAGTTGTTCCCTTTTATGGGCAAGGATTAAATGCTGGCTTAGAAGACGTCTATGTGTTGTTGGATTGCTTGGCCGATGATCCAGGAGATTGGGAGCAAGCTTTAGATACCTATCAACATGCGCGTAAAGTCAATGCAGATGCTATTGCAGAGCTCTCCTATCGCAATTTTAGAGAAATGAGTGAGCAGACGGCGAATCCGATGTTTTTGTTGCGAAAAAAGATAGAAAGTTCATTTGCTAAGAAATACCCTGATCTTTGGTTGCCCTTATACGATCGCGTAACTTTTAGTGAAGGAAGTTATCAAGAAGCTTTAGCTATTGGAGATCAACAAGCCGAAATTATGGATGTGATTATGGCTACAGCAGCGATTGAAACAAAATGGGATAGCCTGGAAATAGAAGAAAAATTAAAACAATTAATAAATGAAAATAGAGGATTTTAATCCTCTATTTTCGTTTTTTAGCTGATGATGTCTTTGTCGTTTTTGTCGAGCGAGATGAACTGCTC
>JASLHL010000325.1 GCA_030152225.1 Flavobacterium sp.
AATTGCTTCCTATCACGGATGGTTAAAACACTGCAATTCTAAAAACCTATTAAAAAAACTATTACCTCATGAGGAAATTTAAAGACTTGAATATAAAACCAAAACTCCAATCTTTTATAGGAGATAAAATAAGCCTTTCAAGATTGTTTAATCTTGAAATAACAGTTCACAATTTTGTGATAGAACCCTCTACAAAGAAACCTGGAACTGAACGTTTGAAGGTACAAATAGAAAAAGACAATACAATGTATATTTTTTTCACGGGGAGCAGAGTCCTTATGCAAATGATAAAAGAAGTACCTAAAGAAGCATTCCCTATCATAACAACAATAAGAAATGATAATGGACATTTTGAATTTACCTAACAAGAAACACCATGCAAACAGAAAACCTAATATTCACCAATTGGAAAGCTCGTTGTAGCTCCCTTGGTAAGTTAATGACAAATCTTCCAACCAAAGAAGATGCTCAAAAAAGAGAAGCGAGAATCAAGGAATTAGTCAACGAACGCGATTACGGAAAAAACGCAAAAGGGAATAAAGTTGATTGGACTCAAAACAAAAAAGATGAACTTGTTAAATTAACTAACGATCGCGAGAAAGGAGATGAACTTCCAACAGGCGCAATCACTTATTTAGAAGAAGTATTTCGTCATGAGTTTTGGGCACGCAGACGATTCCTTGAAAACAAATATCTAAGCAAAGGAACCATTTGCGAAGAGGATGCGCTTGATTTAGCATCTCAGCGAGATGATTTCTTTTATCGTAAAAATGACGAGCATCTTAGTAATGATTTTATTCAAGGAACTCCAGATAATCTTCAAAAGAAAACCAAGGACACCAAGACAAATTGGGATATGGAATCTTTTGAAAAAGCTGAATTAACAACGCTTTACTCATGGCAACTAAAAGGTTATATGTGGATTACTCATTCTTTCGATTTGCCAGAGTTGGAAACTAAAACAGAAGCAGAATTGGACTACTGTTTAGTTAATGCTCCACTCCATCAAATCGAGGATGAAAAGCGAAGAATGTGGTATGCTATAGGACAGCCAGACGATACAGACGAAGATTACCGAGAGAAAGTTGCACAACTAGAGCGAAATATGATTTTCGACATTGCTAAGTTCAAAAAAGATTATCCTGGTTACGACTTCTACAATCCTATTCTAGACTTCTCTATTCCTCCACACATGCGCCTTAAATCATTCACAGTAACCCTTACAGAAGATGATATCAAACACATGACTAGGCGAGTTACAATGGCTCGCGAATGGCTTGTAAACAAAGAACGTAAAACCTTAAAACAAATCGCAGATGGCTGGAGAAAATAAACCATTAATACTGGAAGAAAAGTATGTGGATTTAATTCTAAAAAAAATAACTAAAGCACTTTCAGTAAAGCAACCTTGGGCAGAGTTAATCTGCCTAGGGGTTAAAGATATCGAGAACAGAACTTGGCGAACTAGATTTAGAGGGCGAGTTTACATACATGCCCCTTTAAAAGACGATAAATCCGCCCCTCTTTCAAAGGAAAGAAAAGACGCAACTGATCATATCGAAGAATTCCAATTTGAGAAATCAGCAATTATCGGCGAAGTTACTATTGTCGATTGTGTACAAAATCACAAATCGATTTGGGCAGATAAAGGACCAGACATTTGGCATTGGGTTTTAAAAGATGCTGTTTTCTACGAAAAGCCAATTTTAAACGTAAAGGGCAAACTTGGCTTTTGGGATATCGACATCAAAGACCACTTACAAAGTGCTTAATCATGAAGCAAATCAGATACAACGAAGTAAAGGATTTGTTAGACCAAAAAGAAGTAATGTACATCGAGGGAGAATACAGTTCTCTACAAATACAAATGCCAAACCTTGGCGAATGTACTTATTGGGCTAAAAAGGACAAACTACATATCCATAAACAAAACAAATGGATTGACAACGGATTTTATTTCATCAAAAAACAAATTCAAGATGGCAATATTCAAGAATTATAGAAACGGACATGGAACAGTTCAAAAAGTTGAAGTATTACGTGTAAGTGGAGAATACACCTTTTGCAAGAACGAAAAAGGCAAAGTTTTCCAAGCGAAAACATCCGGATTGAAAAGTATTAAATAAAACTTCCCGATTGTAGGAATCGGTATTTGATTATGAAACAGATGATCATTAATAGAATAGAAGACTTATGCTCTAACTTCTTATACTATGATAGAAAAGAAGATGAAGACCTAAGCATGGAACAACTAAATGAGGCTGTCCAAAAAGGAGAAATAACCATAGATGAAATGGTTGAAGTATTCAAGACGAATTTAGAAAACACTTTTACAAGTAAATAACCATGGACATACAAGGCAGAATAAAAGCAATTGGGCAAGTTCAAGAAATTAGCTCAAGTTTCAGAAAAAGAGAGTTTGTCGTTACAACTGAGGAGCAATATCCTCAAGACATCCTAATTGAATTCACACAAGATAAAGTGAATTTACTAGACAGTTTCCAAATCGGAACTTTCGTAAAGGTGGATATAAACCTCAGAGGAAGAGAATGGGTTTCCCCACAAGGCGAAATGCGTTATTTCAACACTATTCAAGGTTGGAGAATAACTGCAGCAGTAAATGAACCACAAATGCAAGATGGATCTTACCACGGACAAGGATCGGCGGTTGATGCTCATAACCAATGGAGAGAGAGTCAGCAAAGTCAATCTGCGCCAGTTAATCAATTTCCTCAGACACCACAATTCCATGAAGAGGATCACGACGACCTACCTTTTTAGTCAAAACTAATTTTTAAACCCTATTAAGATGAAAACATACGTAGTAGCAACAGTCAATTTTTTTGACAATGAGATTAAACAATCGATTCAAAAGAAAGAAAACAAATTCGAAGCTTTCAAATCACACATGCTTGATCTATGCCGAAATGAAGAATCAAAACAAGCAGAGCTTGAATGGCAGCAATCGGAAGAATATCCAAAAACCTTTGAAGAATTAATAGAAAGAGGTATTGGAGATTGGGAAATGGATATGTCAGTAATAGAAATTCCAAATGACTAAGCAAATCAAAAAGAAGCGGGTTCTTGAAAAAGAGCCCCTTTCTATCTGGGAGCAAGATGCTGAACTAAAAGGCAAAGCAAAAACGCTCGCTCAGAAGAATGAAGAAGCTGAGCAAAACAAGCTCAATGAAGGTTACACTTGGGTACAAGTGGATGCAAGGACACGTAAACTAACTAAGAACTGATGGGAAATTTTATCAATAAAACGCAAGGTAATTTCACTATTGTTCAAAACGAAATACTTAATAGTGAAAAATTGACTTTTGAATCAAAAGGGCTCTATGTCTACTTACTTTCTAAACCTAATGACTGGGAATTTTCAGCGAAGAAGATCTCTAACCAAACTAAAGAAAGCGAGGGGACAATCAAGAGAATTTTAAAGAATTTGGAAAATGAAAACCTGCTTTTAAGGCACAAAATCAAGAACGATAAAGGTGTTTTTAACGGTATAATTTATGAGATTTTATCACCCGT
>JASLHL010000286.1 GCA_030152225.1 Flavobacterium sp.
AAAAGAGATTGATATTATTCTTCATCGTTTGGCCTGTCAGTTGGTAGAAAATCACCTTGATTTTTCTGACACCTTACTTATTGGTATTCAACCCCGTGGTAAATACCTTGCCAAGCGAATTCAAGCCATTTTAGAGAAAGAGTACGGTATTGTAGATGTTCCCTTGGGATATTTAGATATTACCTTTTTCCGCGATGATTTTAGGAGAAATCAAAAGCCACTTGAAGCTAATCGAACTGAAATTGATTTTCTTGTTGAAGATAAGAAAGTCGTTTTTATTGATGATGTTTTGTATACAGGTCGTAGCATCCGTGCTGCCTTAACGGCTATTCAGTCATTTGGACGACCGGCAGAAATAGAATTATTGGTGTTGATCGATCGAAGATTTAGCCGTCATTTGCCTATTCAACCCGATTATAGAGGAAGGCAAGTAGATGCTTTTGATCGTGAGTCAGTACGCGTACATTGGTCAGAAGACGGGACAAGCGACTGTATTTATCTGGAAGAATTTGATCATAATTAATCGGAAAACGGACTTGAAGTAATGAAAGAATTAAGTGTAAATCACCTATTAGGAATAAAATATATAAACAAAGACGATATTGATTTAATTTTTGAAACGGCCGATCACTTTAAAGAAGTAATCAATAGACCCATCAAAAAAGTACCTTCATTAAGAGATATCACGATAGCGAATATCTTTTTTGAAAACAGTACACGAACGAAATTGTCTTTTGAATTAGCACAGAAACGCCTCTCAGCAGATGTGATTAGTTTTTCTTCTGCACAGTCTTCCGTTAAAAAGGGAGAAACGTTAATCGATACAGTTAATAATATTTTAGCAATGAAAGTGGACATGGTAGTTATGCGTCATAGCAATCCAGGAGCCGCTTATTTTTTGTCTAAAAACGTAAAAGCAAGTATTGTTAATGCAGGAGATGGCGCACACGAACATCCTACACAAGCGCTACTTGATAGCTATTCTATTCGCGAGCGATTAGGGGATGTAGCGGGTAAAAAAGTAGTGATTGTCGGGGATATCTTACACTCACGCGTGGCGCTATCAAATATCTTTGCCTTGCAAATGCAAGGAGCAGAAGTACGTGTTTGTGGCCCCAAAACATTGATCCCAAAACACATTGAAAGCCTAGGGGTAAAGGTGGAATCCAACTTGAGAAAAGCACTAGCGTGGTGTGACGTAGCCAATATGTTACGCGTGCAAAATGAACGCTTGGATTTTAGTTACTTTCCCAATACGCGAGAATATGCACAACAATTCGGATTGACAAAAGAGATTCTGGATTCATTAGATAAAGAAATTGTGGTAATGCACCCAGGGCCAATCAATAGAGGGGTAGAGATTACTTCAGATGTAGCTGACTCACAACAATCTGTGATTTTGGATCAGGTAGAAAATGGAGTAGCCATCCGCATGGCGGTGATTTATCTTTTGGCATCAAAGATTAAATAACTATTTTAGTGCGATCAAATTAGTATATAATGAAAGTTACAGAAAAAGGACATACCAAAGTAATCCAAATCGGAACGGATACTGTTACAGCTGTATTGCAAAAAATAACAGAGCAGTATCAAGCGCAGTTTATGGCTTTTAACCTCGTAATTGACCTAGCTGACTCACAAGAAGAGGTGACCGAGGACAAATTAACAGAAATGGAAGCCTTGGCTGTTGAGCATATGGAAGAGGCAAATAAATCATTTGTCATTGTAACGGAGGCTGTGAACTTTAATGATTTTGATGGCGATCTCATTGTGGTTCCAACAAAACAAGAGGCTTTCGATTTGATCGAAATGGACGAAATACAACGCGATTTAGAAGTATAAGAAAATAGAAAAGGCTTACGTAATTAAGCCTTTTTCTTTTGTATGCTAGGGGCTTTTTTGTAACTTACAAGCACAAATTATAAAATTTTGATCCATTGAAACTTACTATATTAGGTTGTTATGCCGCAACACCAAGATCGATGACCAATCCAACCGCTCAGGTTTTAGAATTAAATGGCCATATGTTTTTGATTGATGCAGGTGAGGGAACTCAGATTCAATTGCGAAAGAATAAGATTAAGTTTCAGCGAATTAACCACGTCTTTATCTCTCACTTACACGGAGACCATTTCTTTGGGTTAATCGGATTGATTTCAACCTTTTCCCTGTTAAACAGACAAAGTGATTTACATGTATATGGTCCTAAAGGGATTAAAGAAATTATACTGTTACAATTGCGATTGAGCAATTCGTATACAGGGTATGGGCTGTATTTTCACGAGTTAGAAAGCAAAGAAAGTGAGGTTGTGTTTGAAGATGAACGCGTCATTGTACGCACGATTCCCTTAGACCATCGCGTGTATACCAATGGGTATTTGTTTGAATCGAAACCAGGTGATCGAAAGTTGAGAATAGGAGCTATTGAAGATTTGGGTATTGATCGTTGCTATTATCAGAAAATTAAACAAGGAGGTAATATTACCTTAGATGATGGTACCGTGGTGCTAAATAAAGATATTACCTATGATCCTGCGCCAACAGAAAGCTATGCTTTTTGTTCGGATACTTACTATTCAGAAGCAATAGTACCCATTATTAAAGGGGTTCACGCCTTATATCACGAAAGTACATTCTTAGAGTCAGAAGCCCATTATACGGAGCGCACCAAACACTGTACAGCTAAACAAGCTGCTGCTATTGCTAAACTCGCTGAGGCTGAGGTGCTTATTTTAGGACATTATTCCACGCGTTATACGGATATTACTGCTTTTAAAACAGAAGCAGAAGAAGTTTTTGATGGAACGATACTAAATGCCGATGATGGTGTTATCTTTGACCTTTAATTCATAATTCTAGACCATGAGTGATTTAAGTAACTATAGAAAATCATACGAAAAACAAGTATTGATTGAGACTGAAGTGGACCAAAATCCCATGATGCAATTTCGTCATTGGTTTTGTGAAGTGGAAGACTTCGGTGGCATTGAGGAAGTTAATGCCATGACCGTTTCATCTATTGGATTGGATGGTTTTCCAAAAGCAAGAGTCGTTTTATTGAAATCCTATGATGAGAATGGATTCGTCTTCTTTACCAATTACAATTCGGAAAAAGGAAAAGCGATCTTAGCAAATCCACAGCTGTGTTTGTCTTTTTTTTGGCCTTCAATGGAGCGTCAAGTAATCATCAAAGGAATTGCTAAAAAAGTATCAGATCAACAATCTGATAATTATTTTGATAGTCGTCCGTTGGGTAGCCGCTTAGGTGCTATGGTATCCAATCAAAGCCAAGTGATTTCTTCGTATGAAGAACTCGTACAAGCATTAAAAACACTAGAAGATACCGCTGTTGAAGGAGAAGTAAAACGCCCAAAACACTGGGGTGGATTTTGTGTTGAACCCGTGAGTATTGAATTTTGGCAGGGAAGACCGAATCGCTTACACGATCGCATTCGCTATACTCTTACCGAAGATCAGTTGGATTGGAAGATTGAACGCCTAGCCCCTTAGATAGAAAACACATGAAAATACAAAAAATAGTACTCCCACTTCTAGTCGTTGCCTTTATGATCTGGGCCTTGATGGAACAAGCATCAGAACAACCAAAATTGTGGGTGCAAGTAATCGGCGTGGCCTTATTCTTTTTAGCTATGGCACGTCTGATGCAAAAAACACCGAGCAATGCACCGAAACAGCCTTTAGTTGTTCGAACAGATCGTCAACCAAAGCAAGAAGAGGATGTTGAAGAAGTGGAACAAACGTATTCCATAACGGAAGTTAATAAAAAGAACCCCAAGTAAAATGTTAAGTAAAGGAGATTACGTACAAGTATTGGATGAAGACGAGGAGGGAATAGTCATTAACCTAATCGGAGATCAAGTAACCATCGAAACAAAAGATGGTTTTGTATTGAATTATAAACCTTCAGAACTATTGAAAATAGCTAAAGATGATGAGGTAGATTTTAAATCTGCTAGTTCAAAAGGTTCAATTCAAGAAGCGTTAGCAAGCAAAGTAGAACCCAAAAAGCGCTCTTTCGTCAAAGAGAAGAAATCGCGCAAAGAAGAGTTCATCTTGGAAGTTGACTTGCATATTGAAAAGTTAACGAAAGACTATAAACGCATGGAAAAACACGATATGTTGACGCTCCAATTGGATGCGGCAAGAGGGCAACTCGAGTTTGCTATTCGCAATCGCATTCCGCGTATCGTATTTATTCATGGAGTTGGAGAAGGGGTTTTAAAAGCAGAACTGGAGTTTCTGTTTAGTCGATACCCTGAGGTTGTAGCAGAAGATGCCAATTATCAAAAATACGGCGTTGGCGCTATGCAAATTTATATCAAGCAAAATGTAAAATAAATAAACCCAAAAACGTCCAGCTTGCTGGACG
>JASLHL010000319.1 GCA_030152225.1 Flavobacterium sp.
CCCGCAAACTATGTAAAGATATTATTTGCCTATATTTTAGGAAGTTTATTGTTTTCAATCCTGGTGGTATTTTTTAAGATATTTATTTAATTTAAAATATGAAAAAATAAAATAATCTTCAATTTATTTCTAGCATTTTCCGTTAGGATCCGTATTATTTCAGGAATCTGACATCCAAGCTTTTGTAGCTAGAAAAAACAGCACATATTCCTTGTATTTAAAAGTCCGTCTTTAACTACTTGTTGTGTATTTGTTGTAGTTAGAACTTATTTCAATAGGCTAGTTTAGCTTAACTTTATTTGCTGAGATTCTTAGCTTTTCTTTTGAAGATGGCCGAAAAATAAAAACAAGACAGGAGGTTGTGATCACAATTAAGATTTATTCTTTTCTTTCTCAATTTGCTTGTCGCCCCATTGTCTTAGATGATCAATAAATGGAATTAACTCTTTCCCAGTTTCAGTCAAAGAATACTCTACTTTGGGCGGTACTTCTTGATAAACTTTTCTGTTGATTAAGTGATCAGCTTCCAATTCACGCAAAGTTTGCGTGAGCATTTTGGTGGTAACATCATATAAAATTCGCTTCAACTCACCATAGCGTAAACACTCGTTTTCGTACAAGTGCCAAAGAATTCTTCCCTTGTATTTTCCACCAATACGTTTGAAAGCATAATCAACAGAACAGTTTGGCGGACATATTTCTACTTTATTTTTCATCCTAAGTAACACATTATCAATATTACATTCTTTTTGGTTCGTAAGGTACAAAAAAGTACATACTTGCCAAAAGTAAAATATAGAGATACTTTTGACTCAAAGTAAATATAACCAATTATGCAAACTATATTAGGATCAGGCGGAGCAATCGGAATAGAATTAGCCAAAGCCTTAACACAATTTACAGATGAAATCAAACTTGTGAGTAGAAATCCCAAGAAAATTAATGACACAGATCTACTCTTTTCTGCGGATTTGACCAAAACAGATGAAGTAAAAGCAGCTATTGCAGGGAGCCAGGTCTGTTATCTAACAGTTGGATTTGAGTATGAAGCCAAAGTTTGGAAAGAGAAATGGACGAAACTCATACAAGATGTTGTAGAAGCTTGTGCTAAAAACCAAACCAAACTTGTCTTTTTTGACAATGTGTATGCCATAGGTGAAAAACACATTGAACACATCACCGAAAATTCACCAATAAGTCCTACAAGTGAAAAAGGAAGAGTACGAGCTTGGGTAGATGAATATATCATAGAAGCCGTAGAAAAAGGAAAAATAGATGCCATAATTGCGAGAGCACCTGATTTTTTCGGGCCAATCAAAGAAAAAAGTCTATTGATGAACTTGATTTATGATAATTTATCCAATAACAAAACGGCACAATGGTTATGTAATGCTGATGTTATCCATACAACAGGATATGTACCTGATTTAGCGTTGGGAACAGCTATACTTGGAAACTCAAGCAAAGCATTCAATCAGATATGGAACTTACCCGTTGAGCAGGAAAAGATAACAGGAAAAGACTGGATCAATATTTTTGCTTCAAAAATGAAACAAGCTAACGATGTACAAATACTGACCAAAGCGGATATTAAAGAATATGGTAAACAAGATTTATTTATTGCCGAAACTTACGAAATGCTTTATCAATATGATAGAGACTACTTTTTTGATAGCACGAAGTTTACTAAAGCATTTGGATTTAAGCCAACAACTAATGAAAAAGCAGTAGAATTAACAATAGACGAATTAAATAAAAAATAACAGGTAAAACATAGTTGCAATGTGGACGAAAGAAAAAATGCCATTTCGCTGTCTATACCTAATCTAATGGATAAGACGTATCTGATGACAATATACCTAAAGGAGTATGTATGTCCCATAAGAGAAGGTATTACAAAGTAGGGGTTCAAAACAAGACAAAAGCCACTTCTCGCTATTTAGACCAGTTGACAGCGTTAGGGCTGGTACAGCTTCAAAAAATAGGAAAAGAGAATTTTTACCTCAATATTGACCTATTTCGCTTTTTAAACGAAGCTACCCAATTACATAAATTGAATGCAGATTAAATTTTATCCTGTTACAAAAACGACAAAAATGTAACACGTTATTTTCTCCTGTTACAAATAACAGAAAAATATAACTTGAATGCGTTGATATGAAATACACCAAATCACAAATAGAAGTGTTGGCTTTACTAATCGGGTAAATGGTATTTTAATCAGATCTCGTATCAACGTATTTCTGATATGATTTTTTCTACTTTGAGATCAAGTAGAAAAGAAGTTCATCTTGATCCTATCAGTGAAAAATGATATAAAAAAGAAAACTATGCATTACACAATATCCCTCAAAAAGAATAAAAGGTGTGGTGGTGAATAAATAATCCCCCTTTCGAGATAGAACAAAAAAGGATGTTCGATTTGAACATCCTTTTTTGTTCTTAATTTCCTCCACTTGCCTTTACAAAGGAGCTTGTACTGCATTCCGTATCTTCTTCATTGGTCAGAAAAAACCAAATCACACAACTGCCAACCTCAATTCCTTCGGGTAAGGACATTGAAAACGCAGCTGTACCTCGCGTGACAACGCGATCAAAAATCTCAATCACGTGGGACTGTTTATCGTAGACCACAACTGTTAGCAAGTCGGTTGCCTTGCCCAAGCTAGTCGCTGTGTTGATTGTCCAAGCCAAACTAAGGGTTGCATGGTCCACCGTTACCGTATTCATCGTTACCGTAGGCAGAATTCCTTTGCTTATAACGACTTTTTCCACCTGAATAACAAAAGCATCCTCTTGCGCAACAACCGCTTCATTGATGTGATACGCCATCGCTAAATTAAGGGGCGATTTTAGCCCTTGACTCGTGCCAAAATAGCGCTTCAATAAGAAATTTAATGGCTGCAAGAATTGGGATACCAGGCTAAACTTACTGCGGTGGTCTAGCTGCTTTTTCGATGCTTTTTTTCCCGTTTTGCGCGGCCTAGCTCGAATGATGTTTTTACCTCGCCAACTCGCGCCTACGACAGTGCCTACTTTTCCACTGACTCCTCCTAAAATACCTTGTTTAACTTCTGCCATACTTTCTCGATTTACAATGATTATTTTTTTCTACATTCTCTCCTTTCTGCTCGCTTATTCGAGGAATACACTGCAAACCTAAACAAGTAAATTCAACTGTGAAATACCCCCTGCTCCATTCTTCCACTTTTGGGATTACAAAGGATAAAATGGCGTTATATTCCACCTTACAAAAAAATAAAACACTGTAGATCATGCAAGTATAAATAAAACCTTGTCATTTGTTTGGGGATTCTATGGTATTTCCCTGTGTTTACTAGGGCTAGACCCCATTTTACCAAACAAAACCCATAGGAAACCCAAGCAAAACCTTACCTATTGCAGCGCGCTAAAGACTTCTTCGTCTAAGTGCATACAGGCGCTAAACTCTTTGTAGGTCACCATCGCTCCTGCTGGTCTTTCATACCTCTTTCGAACTTCATTTAGAATTTTTAGGGCTGTTTTATAACTGCGTCCTGTACTTACAACTACAGCTGTAGCATAAATAAACATTCTTCCATTTTATCTAGCTGTTGTACTCATCTTGTTCCTTTTTACGATTCATTGTCGTGAAGGTACTTCTCTTTTACATGAAGGGGTAGTGTTTTCCAGCACATGTACCGTTAACAGTCGAGCAAAATCTTTTATTCGCTTTTACTCCTTTGTATAACCAATCGCGATCAAACGCGCCCCCTGTCAGTCAACTGCTCACGCCCCTTTGGGCCAACCGTTCGCGAAAGGCGATGTGCAACCTTCTCCACGCGGTTGAAGAAGCCCTGATTGACGACGGCGTTCGTCTCTCAATACGGGAAGCACAATCAACCCGTATTATTCAACAAATTAAAAGAGGAACCTTATGAAAAAATCTTTCAAAGAACCCAAGCTTTAATCCCACGCTTTTTTAGAATCTTGCACACCATTGGTTTAGGTTTAGCCGCCATTAGTGGGGGTATTCTTACTGCACCCGTCACCTTACCTGTGATGCTCACCACCGTTGCGACATATTTAGCCGTAGCAAGGGGAATTATCCCTGCAGTAAATCAAAGTACAATGGAAGACGAATAGCCCCTTGTCGATGCGTTAAGTAGGAAAAAAAAGAGGACAGCCGTTCAATGGCTGCCCTCTTTTGTACTGTAGAAAAACGCGATTCTCTATCCTCTTGTTAGGAAACAATAGAACAATCCGCTGTATTTCTTTCTCCCCTCTCCGCCTCTTTTTTATTCATTGTATAGATCCATATCCACAAGGACTTGGTTCATTTCAGCTAAAAAGTTATTCGAAAAATCCGTGCGTTTTTTAACCTTGTTAAGGGTTTGGTAAAAATGCTTGCTAACATCTAGACCAAACAGTTGACCAATCTCTCGTACAAAAACCATCACAGCTACCTTTTCTCCATTGATCCGATTACAATGAGCCAGCGCATACACGAATAAGCAAAAATCTTGTTTGGAGCGATTCCATGTCAAGAGGATTGGTGTTTCTCGCTCCTCTTGTAGATTTAACAGGCCTGTTAGGCAATTAATAATACGTTCCAAAGCTCCAAAATAGGCGTTATATAAAAACGGATATCGCTCATCAAAAAAGGCCCATTCTCCTCGCTCATCATTTTCTACTACGTGCATTTTAAGGGCTAAATAATCTATGGGAAGCTGTTGGGCACAAAACGCGTTATACCGCTCAAAAGATTGCAACCTGTAGGTCATATACTGCTTTAGCTTCTGATCAATATAAGCTTCGAATTGCGTGTCTTCAATTGGGAGGGAGTTGCAAAAAAACACCATTTCACGGCTATACCAATAGTACGTAAGGGTATCGATCCATATTTCCTCATAAAAGATACGTTCACTCGCCTTCGTTCGAAAGGAATGGGTACTAGCCACTACCCTCAATTTCTTCATGAATT
>JASLHL010000001.1 GCA_030152225.1 Flavobacterium sp.
TCTAGTTGTAGCTGTTGCCAATCCTCAAAATCACTGTTTAAAGCAAGAACCAAGTCTTTAGTTAAAGTCTCGCCCTTATAAATAGCCTGAATGGCGTGTATTTTGGCGGGTGTGATTTCTTCCTCTTCTCCGTCCCAATGGTAATCAAGAGCCCATTCCAGATACGTTTGTGGATTGCCGTCTAAAATAAACAATTGATCTGCTGAACCATCCGTATCATATTCTACTTCACCTAGGGTCCAGGCTTGTTGTTCATCGGTCCATAGGCAATAGGTTGTTCCAGTAGATGAAACGGGTTCGCCAAAAATAAACGCGGAGTAACGCTCAGGTAGACCTTGGGTTAGCTTGTTTTTATTGGGGAGATTTTCTTCAAAATCATATAATTCATGGGCAAAACCATTGATAACAGCCCCATCTGGTTGAAAAAGAATAAAAAAGGCATCCCCTGAACCATCCTGCATTTGAAAAACCGCTTCCGCTGTATTCCAATGAGCATTATAGGAATAATAGCGATATTCCCATTCTGGGCTTAAAATAGCATCCAATACTGCCAGAGACTTGCAGCATTTTTGCATTTCTTTTGGTTTGGGTAGATGAGCGTGATTTACTGTATTGTATAGCATAAATAAACGTTTATTGGGTCTGTAATAAAATGTCTAACTCCTGTTTGTTGTAAGGATTAGGTGTTGTAATTGTCAGTTGATGCGGTAGTTCCTTTTGCACTAGTTTTTCATAGAGAAAGGAAAAGTTTACGCTTGGTGGCGGAACTAAGAGCACTAACACATACGCAATCGTAGTGTAATTTTCATTGATATCAGTTTTGCCTTCAACAATCGAAAGGCCTTGCTCGGTAAGGGCAGAAGACAGGGTGTAAACGATGGATTCCCATAGCTCTTCTAGATAATCAAAACTATTGTGAATGTCTACAATATCATAAGGAAACACGATAGTAAGGGGTGTCTTTTTTAGATAGGGAACAACTAGATCTTGTTGGACTAAGATGGACATGGGGATTGTTTTAAAACCTAAAGATAGCTAAAATGAAAATGCTTCGTGAGAATGCAAAAAAAAATCCCCAGTATTGGGGACTTTTATATGAGGTACTAGTACATTATTCTTGTGTGAATGTTCCGAACGGCAAGATGGTCTTGTGGAAGGTTAGGTTGTTGTATAAAGGTTTCATGAAAACCACTTTTCTCAACGTAATCTCGTGTTTTAACTTAGGTTCTTCATCTCCTGCAGGTTGTGTCCATCTCGTATTGATGACAATCTCTCCTGTAGTAGCTCTCCAATTTTCAACTAAGCGGTTGATATTAGCTGGAGTATTCCCAGGGATATCTCCATCATTCTCACAAACCTCAGTTAAGTTAATCCCCGCACGGGCATATTGTTTGTAAACCAACGCACGTGAATCAGATAATGGAATTACTTTTTCCCCTTCTTCTGTAGGGAAATCCTCTTGGGTTAAATCAAGTAGCATTGCTTCTTTATCCGATAGGGAAATCCATTGTGTTTGACATGGATTGATTGTTTTAGGTGTATTGTCGCTATTTAAGAATTTAAAACCAAGGCTGTTAGAACGGTAGTTGTTGGTTCCAAAAGGCATGCGATCGTATTTGATACTTGTTTCTCCATCTTGGAAGTTTACATTCAAAATGGTGAAATTGTATTGGTAGGTAAGCCCTACTGAATGATCACCTGTCAACTCAGGAAGGTCATTGTTTCGAATAGAAACCAGGCGTTGTGTACGCAAGATAGCACCTGGAGAAGCTAGAATTTCTTCCACTACAGCAGGAGAACTTGGCGACGGAAACGTACAGATAGAAGCGTTTTCTACTCTGCCATTGTATTTTCTATAAGCCAAACTGGTATTGGTACCATCAATCTCAACATCAATAACCTGAATACTTTCATCTCGCATGATATTGTCCATATCGGCAATTAGAATAAAAGCATCAGTTTCTTTTAATTTGTAAAAAACTTTAGCTCCATCACCTTGGTCTGAACAGCGGTTTACCGTTGTTACAGAAGAAAAATCAATATCGTTGTAGGTAAGCTTGCCATCGTCGCAAGAACTTAATCCGAATAAGCAAATAGCAGCAGCTAGCGTATAAACCTTTTTCATAAAGTAAATATATCATTATCGAGAGTACAAAAATACTTTTTTTATCTTAAGTAGGGACATTTAAGAGCAGATATAGGTTATTTAATTATCTTTGGTTACGTTAAAGATAACTTAAAATACAAGCTACTCGCTATGAATGCAATGCCTACCAAAACAAATTATCCTGCTTTATATACCTTAGTAACTGTTTTCTTTTTTTGGGGATTCTTTGCTGCAGGGAATAGTATTTTTATTCCTTTTTGTAAAGCGTTTTTTGATTTGGATCAGTTTCAATCCCAGTTGATTGATTTTTCTTTTTATACAGCGTATTACTTTGGAGCTTTGTTGCTTTTTATACTTAGTGCTTGGAAAAAGCGCGATATCGTAAGTAATTGGGGGTATAAACGTTCCATTGTCTATGGGTTATTGTTTTCAACAGGTGGAGCAGTTGCGATGATCTGGGCCGTACAAATCAGTGTGTATGCAGCTTTATTGGTAGGTTTGTTTATTGTAGCACTTGGATTTTCGCTTCAACAGATTGCCGCTAATCCCTTTGCTATTTCCTTGGGCGATCCCAAAACGGGAACGAGTCGTGTGAGCTTGGGTGGGGGAATTAACTCACTGGGAACAACCATAGGCCCTTTATTGATGGCGTATGCGCTTTATGGAAGTGCTAAAACATTAACTGATGATCAAATTCAGCATTTGAGCTTGGATAAAATGACAGTTTTATACGGGGCAGTTGGTGGATTATTCTTACTTGCTGCCTTGCTTTTTTTCTTTTCTAAAAAAATACCGGAAGGTAGGAGTCAAGCTGAAATAAAACCTGCAAAAAAAGCCATTGGACTATTAGTTGGTATGACAATAGTATTAGTTGCCGTTTTTGTGCCTGTATTTGGAACCTATAAAAGTGATGCTTACTTACGTGTTACAACGCTCCAAAAACAACAAGAAGCGTTGACCCTTACGCTGAACAATGAAATCACCCAACAAGATAAAGTAAGTGCTGAAATTGAACTCCAAAAGGTACAGACTGAAATAAAAGAAACACTTACTCCTTTAGAAAATAAGCGTATTTATTTGCTAGGTGGGGCTTTAGTAGTTATTGTAGGAAGTATTTGCTTTGCCTATTTCAACAGCAAGAAAAACAAGGCGGGTTGGGGCGCTATGCAGTATCCTCAACTTTTACTGGGCATGTTAGCCATCTTTGCCTATGTAGGAGTAGAAGTAGGGATTGGAAGTAATTTGGGTGAGCTATTGAAATTAGAAGAGTTCGGAGCTTTACAATCTGCAGAAATCGCCCCCTATGTTTCCATGTATTGGGGAAGTTTGATGATTGGAAGATGGGCAGGAGCCGTTAGTGTATTTCAATTGAGTAGAACTAAAGAATTACTAGCCTTGATTTTAGTACCATTCGCCGCTTACTTGGTGATTTTATTCGCCAACTACTTTGCTGGTAATGAAATTGAACATCTATACTACTATAGCTTGTGTGTGTTGATTCAGATCGCTTTTTCTTTTTGGAGTAAAAATAAGTCTGCCCGTACCATGGTGTTGTTTAGCTTATTTGGCTTAATGGCCATGATCGTTGGTCTGTTTTCTACGGGAATGCTAGCGATCTACGCCTTTTTAGCAGGTGGATTAGCGTGTAGCGTATTGTGGCCTGCCATTTTTAATATAGCCATTATGGGCTTGGGGAAATATACCGCTCAAGGGTCGTCCTTCTTAATTATGATGATCCTCGGTGGAGGAATTCTGCCTCCCATTCAAGGTAAAATAGCCGATATGATCGGAATCCATGAGTCATACATCGTTAATGCGGTGTGTTTTGGTTACTTGTTGCTGTTTGGAATACTAGCTAAAAGAGTATTGCAAAAACAAGGGATTGCTATTGATGAGATTGAGTAAAAAAAGAAGTTTTTTTCAAAGGTAAATCCTAACAAATTACAAACCGCGCAAACCGCGAAAAATAAGGTAGGCGCTTAGTGATGAAGAGACGATGTGATGAATAGCGTAAAATCCTAACAAATTACAAACCGCGCAAAAAGCAAACCGCGCAAACCGTGCAAAAAAAGAAAAAAAAAGAATTTTTTTTCAAGGGTAAAATAGCCGATATGATCGGAATCCATGAGTCATACATTGTTAATGCGGTGTGTTTTGGCTACTTGTTGCTATTTGGAATACTAGCCAAACGCGTGTTGCAAAAGCAAGGGATTGCTATTGATGAGATTGAGTAAAAAAAGAAGTTTTTTTCAAAGGTAAATCCTATCAAATTACAAACCGCGCAAAAAGCAAACCGCACAAACCGTGCAAAAAAAGAAAAAAAAAGAATTTTTTTTCAAGAGGAAATCATATAAATCGGTACTACGAACAACAAACGACGAACAACGAACAACGCACAACGCACAACGCACAACGCACAACACGCCTAATTCCTTTAAAAATGTAAAAATGATATTGATATAATGGAAAAGGATTTTGTATAAAATATTGATATAGGTTGAAATAGAACTAGTATTTTCGACGCTTGAAAAAATATAC
>JASLHL010000014.1 GCA_030152225.1 Flavobacterium sp.
CATTCAGTTTTACTAAACCTGATAAAATAAACAATACGCCTACAAATATGCGCGACAGTTGCGTGATGATTTTCATAATTAGTGGTTGATGGTTATTTATTCGTTTACTAGCTCAAGGTGAATCAGCGCAAAAACAGCATAATTCAACATATCTTGATAATTAGCCTCAATTCCTTCTGATGCTAATGTTTTTCCTTTGTTATCTTCGATTTGCTTAACGCGAAGTAGTTTTTGAAGGATTAAGTCTGTCAAAGAACTCACGCGTAAATCGCGCCAAGCTTCACCGTAATCGTGGTTTTTATTTTCCATTAAGGTTTTGGTTTCCAGAACCATCTGATCGTAGAATTTTTCTACTTCTTCTGCTGTTAAATCTGGATATTTTCCTACGCCAATTTCGGCGTTAATCAACGCCATAATACAGTAGTTGATAATGCCAATAAATTCGGGAATTTCGCCTTCATCTACTTTGCGTACCGTGTTCTCTTGAATACTTCTCAGGCGTTGCGCTTTGATGTAAATTTGATCCGTCAACGAGCTTAAACGCATGATGCGCCATGCACATCCATAATCGTGCATCTTTTTTTGAAATAACGCCTTGCAAATTGCAATTACCTGATCATATTGTATAGAAGTAGTACTCATTTAAACTATATTTGTAATGGATTATTCTTCAAAAATAGTAATAATACTAAGGCATTGAAAAAAATGTTACACCTTTTGAAGAATTAAATGGAAATAAAAATAAGATAAAATATTGAATTGTGCTGTATGACAATAAATTGTAAGGGAGAATTGATGGATTTATCTACGCCTCGAATTATGGGGATTTTAAATGTAACTCCAAATTCCTTCTATGATGGAGGCAAATACAAAACGGATATAGACTTCTTAAACCAAGCAGAAAAAATGCTAAAAGAAGGGGCTGACTTTATTGATTTAGGGGCTTATTCTTCCAAACCTAGTGCGGAATTTGTCAGCGAAGCAGAAGAAATAGCGCGTTTGGTTCAGGTGGTTGCTTTGTTAGTGGATCGATTTCCTACAATTAAATTGTCAATTGATACGTTTCGTGCTGAAGTGGCCAAACAAGCCATAGAAGCTGGAGCTGCCCTGGTTAATGATATCGCTGCGGGATTATTAGACGATCGCATGCTTGAAGTGGTTGGGCAATTGCAGGTGCCTTATATTATGATGCACATGAGGGGAAATCCACAAACAATGCAAAGTTTAACCCAGTATGAGGATGTACTTGTAGATTTGCGTTACTACTTCTCAGAACGAATAGCCCAAGCTAGAGCGGCCAAGATTAACGATATTATTTTGGATCCAGGATTCGGTTTTGCAAAAAATGTACAACAGAATTATGAGCTGATGGCAAAACTCGAGCACTTTCACTGTTTTGATTTACCTGTGTTAGTGGGAATCTCTCGAAAATCCATGCTGTATAAATTATTAGACATTACACCACAAGAAGCACTGAATGGAACCACTGTATTAAATACAATTGCCCTGCAAAAAGGAGCAAATATTCTTCGGGTACACGATGTGAAAGAAGCCTGTGAAGTTAGAAAAATTTTAAACCAATTGATGATATGAGAAAATTACTGTTTGTATTACCTTTTCTTTTTCTTTTTTTAAGCTGTGAAAAGAAAGAAATGAAATTGGCACGTGCAGCCTATATTGTAGAAGAAGGCGTGGACGATCATTCTCCAATTTACATTGAATTTGCAGAGGATGGGATTCACCCACACTTGAATGACAACAATCGAATAGGGGGGACGAATTTTATTTTTCACGTAGAAAGAGAACTCAACCTAAAAGAAGTAGTGGAAATGATTCAAGGGGTAAAAGATAAAAAATACGACAAAAATAGCATGCACCCAGATGAAAAAGGCGTTTTCTATAGCTATGCAGATACGCTGAATAAACACCTGTCTTTCTTCCCGTTTAAAACCATTGATTACGTTTTTGAACGACCAACATCAACCGATAATTTACTCTATGTAAATGCTTCGAATGACCTGTTCTTTGAAGGACAAGCCATAGATAGAAGTCAATTACAAGAAAAAGTACAAGGTAAAGATAGCCTGCAATTGGGCTTTAGCAAAGAATTGAACTTTGAAAACTATTTGCAAATGCGCGTGTTGATTGAAGAATTAAAACTAAGAGATCAGGTGTTAGATCAAGATAAAGTATACTAAATTACTATTGGTGATGGTAAGGCTCATTGCGTAAAATAGTAAACCCGCGATAGAGCTGTTCAATCACAAATAAGCGAATCATTTGATGGGAAAATGTCATTTTTGAAAGTGATATTTTCCCTTTTGCTTGTTGATACACGTCGTCTGAGAATCCATAGGGACCACCAATGACAAAAACAAGCGTCTTTATACCCGCATTCATGCGCTTCTGCAATTCATCCGCAAAGCCTACACTGGTGAATTCCTTTCCTTTCTCATCGAGTAAAATTAGAAAATCAGTAGGTGATAGCTTACTTAAAATTAATTCACCCTCTTTTTGTTTCTGTTGAGCTTCAGATAAATTTTTTGCATTCTTGATGTCGGCAATAATCTCCATGTCAAATTTTACATAAAAAGACAAACGCTTGATGTAGTCATTCATTAGAGTTTGCAATTCTTTATTGTCCGTTTTTCCAATTGCGAGTAATTTGATATTCATCTGTATTCCATTTGATGCAAAGGTAATATTTTCCTTTATAGTTCTTGAGGGAGTAAAAGGTTTTTAAATAAACAAGGCGGTCATTTTATGACCGCCTTGTTTGATTGTCTATTAGAATAAGACTATTTTGTAAATCCTGCATACTGCAAGTACGCATCTATAGTTGGATCTTTTTCTCTAAAATCGCGATACAACTTATCAAGAGGCATCGTATTTCCTCGAGAAAATAGTTTTTTACGTAGGATATTACCATTTTCTAAGCTTATTCCGCCATGTTCCATCAACCAGGCATAAGCGTCGTAATCGATCATCTGAGACCATTTGTAAGAATAGTAGCCTGCCGCATAACCACCGCCAAAGATGTGACTAAAATAAGTAGAACGATATCTTGGAGGAACTGTTTTTGAATAGATGTTGTGTTGCTTTAAAGCATCTGTTTCAAATTGATGAATATCAGTAATAGTTGTGTTAGCATCAATACTGTGCCATGCTAAATCTAAAATGGTAGCGCCTAATAGTTCTGTTAGATCATATCCTTTGTTAAAACCAGCAGAAGCATAAATGCGCTCTTCCAATTCTTTAGGCATAATATAGCCTGTTTGGTAGTGTTTGGCATAATTACTCAATACTAAAGGATCGAAAGCAAAATGCTCGTGAAATTGCGAAGGAAACTCAACAAAGTCTCGAGATACATTTGTACCTGATAAAGTTGGGTATTTTTGCTCTGCGAATAAACCATGTAAAGCATGTCCGAATTCATGGAATAAGGTTATGACTTCATCCAAGGATAATAAGGTCGGATTTCCATCAGCAGGTTTTGGGAAGTTAGCGACATTGTAAACAACTGGAAGTTGCTTTGTCAAGTAGGATTGATCCACAATATTACTCATCCATGCTCCCCCTTGTTTTGAATCACGTTGATAGTAATCCGTGTAAAAAAGCCCCAATTGACTGCCATCTTGGTTGAAAAATTCGTATACTTTTACATCTTCATGCCAAACAGGTAAATCAGTACGCTCTATATAACTAACGCCATAAAGGTATTTGGCCATGAAGAATACTCCATCTCTTAATACTTTGTTTAATTCAAAGTATGGTTTTAATTCTTCTTGATTTAAAGCGTACTGTTCCGCCTTTAACTTTTCTGCATAATAGGACCAATCTGCCGCGTGTAAAGTTGTTGATTCTCCTTGTTGTTCCATCATATTTTGGAGAACCTGTTCTTCTTCGTTTGCAGCTTCAAGCGCATGTCGATTAAGGGTATTTAGCATCTCGAATACGCGATCAGGTGTTTGAGCCATGGTTCCTTGTAAACTCCAAGCAGCATAGGTCTCAAATCCTAATAAGTTTGCTTTTTCAGCCCTTTTTTTAGCAATAGCTATCACAAGTTCCTGGGTGTCATTCTTGTCCTTCTTTTCAGCTCGTTCCCAAGAAGCTTTGAACAACTGTTTACGTGTTGCAGCATCTTGTAATTGACTCGATATCGGCTGTTGGGTTGTATTGCTCAACGCAATGTTATATTGGCCGTTTTCTTGCTTTAAAGAAGTAAGTGTTTCTGGAGATAACCCACTCAATTGCTCTAGACTAAAAGAAACGGATCCAGCTTTTGTTGCCGCTAATAACTTATCGCTAAATGAATTGGTCATTGTAGCAATCTCCTGATTTATTTTTTTTAATTTTTCTTTGTCCGTCGAAGATAGATTTGCACCCGCTTGCTCAAAACGTTCATAGTAAACCTCGATTAATCGTACTTGTTCCTGTTGTAAACCAAGATGAGTTCGGTCCGTATATAATTTTTTAACGCGTTCGAATAAAGCATCATTGAGGTAAATACCATCTTCATGTGCTGCAAATTTAGGTGCTAACTCATTGTTAATCGCAATGAGATCCGAATTCGTATGCGCACTTGTGAGAAGATAAAAAACATTACTCACTCTAGTTAGTAGAAGTCCAGATAGCTCTAGGGCCTCCATGGTATTGGCGAATGTAGGTTCTTCTGTGTTTGCAGTTATGTTTTGAATGGCCGTATTTTGCTGACGCATTCCCTCTAATAGAGCTGGCTTAAAATCGGAGTTCTTAATTTTAGAAAAATCAGCCGTTTGATAAGGTAAATCACTTGCTGCATAAAAGGCGTTTGTTTCGTCCCATTTTGCTTCATTTTTGCAAGAAATCGAAAATAAAGAAGCGCCTATTGCCACGCTTAGAATTGCTTTTTTTATATACATAGGGTAATCTAGTTATAAATTTAATGTTTGTCAAAGATAGAAATATATTGGAATTGACTTAATTTATTATAAATTTAAACCGTGCTTTTTACGTAAATTCCACGTTGAAATCATTTTTTTTTAAATTACAGCTGTTTTTATGTCTAAAATTAAATCTTTTTTGTTGTTTTCATTGTTCGTTACTGGAACGAGTATGTTTGCCCAATCCGCTGCTATTCGTCAGCAATTAAATAAACAGTATACTACAAATGAGGCGATTAGTGTAATTAGAGCGCTAGCTAAAAAAGAATCGATGGAACAAAAAGAATTGCTGAATTACAAAAAAAAGAACCACGCATTTAAAGAGCACTTCGTTGATGAAGCTAATTATTTTCAGGCTCAACGCATTGAAAGGAATAAAGTCATTTACTTTAAAACACATAATGAAGTAACCAAAAATGTCAGTGGTGTCAATCAATTGGTTGCCTCTGATAACCCTGCTTTCAATCAACTTTTAGGCCAGCAGATGTTGGTGGGAATTATTGATGGAGCGTTAGTATTTGATCGACATGTGGAATTTGCTAAGGGAGGAGGAACTAAAGTTGAATTGCTAGAGCCTTGGGAGACAATAATGCCTGAAGATCCGGATGAGTTTGCTGTTTTAGAGCGCCGCAGGAGTCATGCTACACATGTAGCAGGAACAGTCATCGCTCAAGGAGTAGATGCTAAGGCGCAAGGAATGGCACCTGCAGCGGAAGCCGTTAGTTATCGTTGGGGAAATGATAGGACTAAATTGGCTCAATTGGCTCAACAAGGTATTTTAGTATCTAATCATTCCTATGGAATAGCTGCCATTGACAATCAAAAAACACCTCTCGTATCCGCTGATTTTTTTGGAGCCTATAATATAGACGCAGCTAATATGGATAAAATAGCTTATCTATACCCGTATTTACAACCTGTTGTGGCAGCAGGTAATGATAAAACACATGCTGAATTGATCAATCCCAGTAAAAAGGGAATGGACCTTCTCTTAGGACATGCAAATGCAAAAAATGCAATTGTAGTTGGAGCTATAGCGATAGGAAATTCCGGAAATTTACAAGAAACTGATTTTAGTAGTACAGGACCAACCAATGATTTTCGAATTAAACCCGATATCGTGGCTATTGGTGAAAATGTGTATTCTTCGATTTATCAATACCGTTTTGCCACTGGAGAAATGGAAAAAGCGAATTTATATGCTTTTTTAAGTGGTACATCTATGGCAGCGCCTGCCGTGTCAGGTATTTTATTGTTGTGGCAACAATGGGCTTTAGAACATAAGAATTTTCCGTATAAAGCAGCTACTTTGAAAGGATTGATGATTAATAGTGCAGAATATTTACCCCGTCAAACAGGCCCCAATGCAAGCACAGGTTGGGGATTAATCAATGCGTGGAATGGAGTACAGTTCTTAGAAGCAGCTGATAAAAAGGATGCGTTTATTCGAGAAGATCGCTTACTAAATGGACAAATGCACGCCTATCACGTTCAATTGACAGAAGAAGTGAAGCGACTTTCTTTTACCATCTCCTGGACAGATGTCGAAGGAAAATATAGCGAACTAAATTTTGTTGAAGAAAATAGGTTGAAACAACTTGTCAATGATTTGGATATTCGCGTGACAAAGGATGGAGAAACCTTTTTTCCTTGGCGTTTAACAAATAGCTTTATTCATAGTGAAGCTGTCAAAGGGGATAATACCGTCGATAACGTAGAGCGAATCGATATTGATGACCCCCAAAGGGGAACCTATGAAGTGGTGATTTCACATAAAGGTAAGTTAATGAATAGTTTACAGGACTATAGTCTCCTAATCAATTCTGATACCTATAAAGGGGTAACAGTCGAGGATACACTAGTTGATGAAACTCCCCAAGCGTTGGTCGCATGGCCTATCCCTGCTGTGGAAGTGCTGCATCTTGAAATCCCTACTGATTTTATCTTTTCTTCTTTAGAGGCCACTATTCACAACAGTACGGGAACGCTAATTCAAACACTCCCTATAACGGCGTCCAACAGACAAAATATAAATGTGTCTTTTCTGTCTTCAGGTATGTATTTTCTTCAAGTAAAGGGAGGAGATAAAAAATATCAAGTCAAATTTATCAAACAATAATAAATATTTAGAAAGTACGTGTAACTAGAGGATTTAATTGTTTGATCCTCGTTTTTTTTGAATAATAAAAGTTAGATGATCAACAATTGGAATACAAATGAGGTCGCATTTTATTTCAAGAGTGTAGAAGCCGTTTTCGCATCAATTTTAGGAGATAATTAGGATAGAAATACAGGGACAAATGCATGCACTACTAGCGTTTATTAGGCTTTTTACATGGAGGAATGACTGTGATAAAAGATTGTATTATGGAAAAGGGATAGTAAGTAGATTGTAAATAGATAGTAAAGGGTAACATTGGTAAAAAGGCCTAAAACCCTTGCTGGTATTAACTTACCCCTTACAAACCCTTTACAAACTCTTTATTTATTATTGTAAGAAACTGAAATTCAACCTCTTAATGTTGTTTAGTTTAGGGAATAAAGGAAAAAATACCTTATTTAGCTCATAAAGGGAAGGAAATGGAAGGAGATTGTCCTTGTTTTTCTGCTTTTTTAGTTTTGTCTCGAGAGAAATAGTAAAGCTAGCGACTAGGTCTGACGCTTAAAAAATAATAATCATTTAAAATACAAAAGTATCGGAAAATGAAAGCTGGATGAACAGGAGGTTTTAGCAGTAAAGTAGGGAAATTTTTGGGGTCAAACCTAAAGCAGTACGTGCATCAGTGATGAATCGCAAAAAAGGATAGGATGAGAAAGAAGAGTTAATACGGTTGGTGAGGCTTTTGTGTTCTTTTCTGTTGCTGCCTATGGAAAGGAGGAATCAGGGATAGATATAGACTCAGGTATGATTATACTAGTCGGTTCGTTTTTTTTTATCGATTAAAATAGGGAAGGATACAGGTCGAAATGGTCACTTTGGATTATTTGGCCTCTTGAATAAGAAGTGAAATACGCTATAGAGGCAAAGAACAGAAAACCATCTACTTGGCTAGGTGGTTTTTTTTATCCTTTTTTTTTTGTCCAAATTACAACTGTTTGTTTAAAATGGCATATTGTTTGTTTCTTAATATTTAATAATTTTTAGTATTTATATTCTTTGATAATTGAATATTTATTACTAAAAAAAGTTAAATAGTGAATAAATAATGTAATTACGGTAAAGGTATGAAAAGATTTGTATGCTTAGTAATAATCGGAATGTCTGCTGTTGTTTTTGGTCAACAGTCTCAAAGGAATGATTCTCTTGCTAGTCCTTTGATCGGGTTAAACAAACCCAATTTTTTAAGTGATTTTTCTTTAAAGTTTTATGTGCGAACTAGTTTAGACAGCTATTTTGAAAAAAACAAATACACAACAAGTCGCTTTAATGGTAGTGAATTGCGCCTGGATTTAAGTGCTAAAATACACGATAAAGTTCGTTTTCGCTTTCGACATCGCTATACTTCTCAAGCTGTACCAGGTACTTTGGACCGTGTTAATTCAAATGTAGATCTTGCTTATATTGATGTTCAAGTCTCGTCAAAAGTAAATATTGCAGTTGGTAAGCTGTATACGGATTGGGGAGGATATGAATATGATTTGAATGCGATAGAAATTTTAAACTACAATGATATTTTGAGCACAGCCGAAAATTATATGGTAGGGGTTGGTGTGGCCTACAAAGCAACCCCTCAGCATCGATTTAATATTCAGCTACTCAATGCAAGTGTGAATAAACTGGATCAAATAGAATCATTTACTATGCCACAAGGAACGGAAGAAAGCAAAACTCCTTTTGCGGTTGTTGGGAATTGGAGAGGGAGTTTTTGGCAAGATAAATTTCAAACCTCTTATAGTTATAGCTATTTTACTCAAGCTAAAAACAAAGGAATGCATTATATCGCTTTGGGAAATAAATACCAAGATGAAAAGTTAACAGTGATGTATGATTTTCAATACAGTCACGATGATTTAGATAAGCGTAAAATAATAAGTGCAATGTTTGCTGGCGATAAACCAACATTAGCAGAGCAAGTAGCTTATATCGATCATTGGTTGAGAGTGGATTATAAAGTGTTGACTAAGTTGTATTTATCCTTGACATTGATGACAAGTAATGCATACGCAGATAATTTGACAGCAGTTGACGCTGGCACAAATCATGTAAGAACGAGTTATGGAGTAATTCCAATGGTACAGTACCGTCCGTTTCATAAGGTGGATTTGCGTTTTTTTGCTGCTTATGTGGGACGCTGGTATAACTATTCAAGTTATGCAAAAGAACAATTGAATCAACAAAATTACAGTACAGGTCGCATAAGCATTGGTTTGATAGCTCCACTGTCTATTTTTTAAAGAAAAGGAGAGCCTCGGTTCGTTTTTGTGCGGTTCGTTTTTTGTGTGGTTCGTTTTTTGTGTGGTTCGTTTTTTGTGTGGTTCGTTTTTTGTGCGGTTCGCGCGGTTTGTTTTGATGTATCTATAAGAAGTAGATTTCTTCTCTATTATATATGTAGATTTCTTCTCTATTATATATAAGGAAGAATCTTCCTTAGTATTGAATCACGAAATTAAACCGAGCAAACCTCACGACGTGCGAACCGCGCCTTCAAGAACCGCGCCTTCAAGAACCGCCCAACAAACAAACCGCGCCCCAACAAAAAAGCCAAACGCCAAAAAAAACAAAAAAACTTTCTATGATAAAACGCGTTATACTAGATAGTTGTGAAATAATCAAAAAATACTTTTAAAAAAAGGTTGTATAAAGTTTGGAAGTGGAGAAAAAGGTACTACTTTTGCATCCGCATTAAACAAGCAGACGTTCATAGAAAAGCAGTAGAAAAGACTTGCGATTAGGTTGAAAATATTTTTTAAAAATAAATTTGGATA